>CAMKYP010000261.1 GCA_946477505.1 uncultured Dechloromonas sp.
ACCATTGGGTCGTGGCGCGGAAGATGATCGGCGTCTTGTGGCGCCAGCAGTGCGGGTAGCTGTGCTGGATGCGTTCCTGCTTGAGCAGGCGGCCACGCGCTTCGAGTTCGCCGAGAACCAGCGGATTGGCTTCCCATACCGTCTTGCCGGCCAGTTCTCCGGTAGACAGCGCGGGTACGGTGGAAATGAACTTGCCGTCGTTGCCGACCGGGTTATTCACCGGCAGGCCGTATTTCTTGCCAATGTTGTAGTCGTCGACACCGTGCGCCGGTGCGGTATGGACCAAGCCGGTACCGGCCTCGGTCGTCACGTGCGTGCCGCAAATGATCGCCACATCGCGATTCTGGAAAGGATGCTTCAACAGCATCTGGTCCAGCTTGTCGCCGTTACAGGAGCCAACTACCGTGCCTTCCAGCCCGTAACGCTTGAGCGCCGCCTCGGCCAGTTCACGAACGAGGATCAGCGCCCCCTTCTCGGTTTCGATCAGGTCGTAGGTGAGTTCCGGGTGGACACTGACCGCCTCGTTGGCCGGCAGCGTCCAAGGCGTTGTCGTCCAGATCACGGCGAAGGCCGGGCCGCGCAGATGCGTCAGGCCAAAAGCGGCGGCCAGTTTGGCCGCGTGGTTTTCATGAATCTCGAAGGCGACATCGATGGCCGGCGAATTCTTGTCCTCGTACTCGACCTCGGCCTCGGCCAGTGCCGAACCGCAGTCCAGACACCAATTGACCGGCTTCAGGCCCTGGTACAAGTAGCCCTGCTCCAGGATTTTTCCAAGGGCGCGGATTTCGTCGGCTTCCGCCTTGAAATTCATAGTCAGGTAAGGATTGTCCCATTCACCCAACACACCGAGGCGGATGAAGTCCTTCTTCTGGCGCTCGACCTGTTCGGCGGCATAGGCGCGGCACAACTCGCGCACCTGATCGGCCGGGATGTTCTTGCCGTGCAGCTTCTCGATCTGATGCTCGATGGGCAGGCCGTGGCAGTCCCACCCCGGCACATAAGGCGCATCGAAACCGCTCAAGGTCTTCGAACGGACGATGATGTCCTTGAGCACCTTGTTGACCGCATGCCCGATGTGAATGTCGCCGTTGGCGTACGGTGGGCCGTCGTGCAGCACAAAACGGGGGCGCCCGGCGCTGATCTCGCGAATACGCTGGTAGAGCTTTTTCTGCTGCCACCGGGCTACCCATTGCGGCTCGCGCTTGGGCAGGTCACCGCGCATCGGGAACGGGGTATCGGGGAGATTCAGCGTGTCTTTGTAGTCAGCCATTGTGCGTGCTCACAGCTTGAAAAATGCCCGCGCCGCCGCGGCATCAGCCGCGATCTGCGCCTTGAGGGCGTCGAAATTGGGAAAGCGTTGCTCGTCGCGCAGCTTATGTACGAAACGCACCGAAATATGCGCACCGTAGATATCGCGATCAAAATCGAAAAGATGAACTTCCAGCAGCGGCCGGATCGTTCCGCCGACGGTGGGGCGGACGCCAAGGTTGGCGACGCCCGGCAGGGGCTGATCGCCAAGGCCGCTGACCTCAACGGCAAACACACCGGCCATCGGCAAGGGATTGTGCTTGATACGCAGATTGGCCGTGGCGAAACCGAGTTGCCTGCCCAGCTTCTGGCCGTGTAGCACTTGACCGTCGATGATGTAGGGGCGACCAAGCAACCGCGCGGCATGCTCCATGTCACCCGCCGCCAACGCGCGGCGTACGCCGGAACTGGAGACGCGCTCGCCATCGAGCGTAACGCTGCTCATGGCTTCGACGCTAAAACCGAAGCGGGCGCCAGCCTGCTGAAGGTAGGCATAGTCGCCGCTGCGGCCACGACCGAAACGGAAGTCATCGCCGATGATCAAATGCCTGACCTGGCATCCTTGCACCAGCACCTGCTCGACGAACTCCTCGGCCGACAGGGCGGCGAAGCGGGCATTAAACGGGCACACCATCGCCTGGCTGGCACCGCATTCGGCCAGGAGCTCCAGCTTCTCACGAACCGTGGTCAAACGTGCCGGCGCGGACTCCGGTGTAAAAAACTCCCGGGGATGCGGCTCGAAGGTAAGCACCATCGGGACCAGCCGATGTTCGCGCGCGTAGTCCGCCAAGCGAGCAACCAAGGCGCTGTGTCCCAGGTGAACGCCGTCGAAATTGCCGATGGCGAGCACAACGGGAGCAGGGACAGGACGTGAATAGCCGCGAAAGACGCGCATGGATTGCTTGATGGAAAAAACGTTGAATTATAACGGTCTGTAACCCCCTCGGGGCACCCCGGTCGGCCTCGCCCCGCACAGCATCGACGCACGCCAGGCAGTCGACACCCCGCATTTCGCTATAATCAACAAATTGAACACTCTGCTTTCCGCCCCTCGTCATGCTTGAATTGATCAGCCATGTCATCCAGATTTCGTCGCGCCGGGATCGCACGGAGATCAATTCATCAATGGTGGACGCGCTGAAGGCACTATTTCACCCGCAGCGACTGACCATTTATCGCTGCTACCCCGGCACCCGAAAGCTGATGGTCTTTGCCTGCGCCAGCCATGGCCCGGACGGAAAACGGCTGCGCAACGCCTACGTGCCGGACAGGAAATTCTGCCAGCCACTCGAGCGCGACCCCATCCTCTCCCGTTGCCGCAAGGAAAAATCGGCCGTGCTGGATTACCTCGACGATGGTTCCCATCGGGTCGTCTTCCCGATCATGGATCACAATGAGCCGATCTATCTCATCGACCTTGTGCTCTCCGACAACTTCTCGGCCGACGAACGCGTGACCCTGATGGGGCTGGTCGAGTATTTCGGCAACCACATCGGCCTGCTCGACTACGGCGAAACCGACACGCTGACCGGGCTGGCCAACCGCAAGACATTCGACAAGCACCTTTTCGAACTCCTCGGCAAGGCGTCCATCGACCCGCAAAACGACACCCATGAAAACCGACGCCGCGGCTCCGACAACAACCCGCACTGGCTGGCAGTCTGCGACATCGACCACTTCAAGCTCGTCAATGACACCTTCGGACATCTGATCGGCGATGAAGTACTGATCATGCTGGCACAGGTCATGCGCCAGTCATTCCGCTTCGACGACCAGCTGTTCCGTTTTGGCGGCGAGGAGTTCGTGGCATTGCTGCAGCCAATGACCGAGCAGGACGCCATGTCGGCGCTGCAGCGCTTCAGGAGCACCGTCGAACATCAGTCTTTCAGTCGTGTCGGCAAGATCACGATCAGCATCGGATTCAGCGCCCTGCAAGCACACGACACACCGACAGACGCCATCGACCGCGCCGACGAGGCTCTTTACTTCGCCAAGCACAATGGCCGGAATCAGGTGGCCTGCTACGAACGGTTGATTGCGGCGGGCGATCTTTCAGCCAAGGAAATCGCCAAGGGCGAGGTCGAGTTGTTCTAAGCCCCCGCCAGGGCTGGCCTACGTCAGCTTGGCCTTCGGTCCGGGCGGATGCTTGATGAAGTACTGGCGAATGCCGCGCACCATCGCCCCCGCCAGCTTTTCCTGATAAGCATCGTCGTTGAGGCGCGCCTCTTCCTCCGGATTGGAAATGAAAGCCGTTTCGATGAGGGCTGACGGAATATCAGGCGCCTTGAGCACGGCAAACCCCGCCTGTTCGACGTTAGCCTTGTGCAAGGTGTTAATCGAACCCAATTCGCCCAGCAGGTACTTGCCCAGCTTAAGGCTATCGTTGATGGTCGCCGTCTGCGACAAATCGAGCAGCGTACGCGCCAGGAAGAGATCCTTGCTGCCGAGATTCACGCCACCGATCAGGTCCGCATCGTTTTCCTTTTGCGCCAGGAGACGGGCTTGCGTGCTTGAAGCCCCCTTCTCGGACAAGACGAAAACCGAGGAGCCGCGGGCATCCGGCTTGATCCAGGCATCGGCATGGATCGACAGGAACAGGTCGGCATGCACACGGCGCGCTTTCTGTACGCGCATCTGCAAAGGCACAAAGAAATCGGAATCGCGGGTCAACACGGCGCGCATGTTCGGCTCGGCATCAATGCGGGCCTTCAGGCGACGGGCCACCTCGAGCGTGACATTCTTTTCATAGGTTCCCGCCCTGCCGATGGCGCCCGGATCCTCGCCGCCATGCCCGGGGTCAAGCATGATGGTCACCAGGCGATCAACGATGGGCTTGCCGGATTTCTTGGCAGTCTGTACCTCGGGAGCCTCGACCGGAGGCTTGTCGGACTTCCTGCCTGCTGCCTCGTCAGGCCGAGCCTCGGCAACCTGGAAATCCTGCCCGCCCTTCAAAGGCTCGACCGCTTCCTTGCGGCCCTCGAGCAGCGCCATCAGAGGGTCCGGCGGGTTGACCGGATAAACATCGAGCACCAGGCGATGCCCGTACTCGCCGACCGGCGCCAGCGTAAACACCTGCGGATTGACCTTGCCCTTCAACTCCATGACCAAGCGAACAACGCCCGGCTTGAAGCGACCGGCACGCAGCAACTTGATGTTGGGGTCGTCGGTCGCCACCTTGCGCGCCAGGCTATCGAGAACACTGTTGAACTCGACACCTTCGATGTCGACGACCAGGCGATCCGGATTCTCGACCGTGAAATGCGTGAATTTGAGCGGTGCGTCATGCTCCAGCGTGACGCGGGTGTAATCGGCTGCCGGCCAGACACGGACGGCCAACACGGACGGCAGCTTCGCTGCGGCGCCGGCCAGCGGCGTCACGGAGACGAGCAGCGAGGCGCCGGCATATTTTAGGAGTTGGCGGCGCCCATGGCTGGGATGAGCGCGTCTAGACATGCTTGCCCTTCCGGTGAATTTGCCACGGCTTCGAGGACACGCCCGACACCCGCATGATAAAGGCGCAACCGCAGGTCTGCCGGCGGAAGGCAGCCTTGAGCGCGCTCCGGCCATTCGACCAGGCAGAGCGCAGCGTCATTAAAGTATTCATCAAAGCCCGCATCGAGAAACTCCTCGGGTGACTCGAAACGATAAAAATCAAAGTGATATAAGTATAAGCTCGAAATTACGTAAACTTCAACCAATGAATAGGTCGGACTTTTGACCGGCCCGGCATGGCCAAGCGCCCAAATCAGCGCCCGCGACAAGGTCGTCTTGCCCACACCCAGGTCGCCTTCGAGGAAGACGACCATGCCCGGTTTCAGCGCGGGAGCCAGCTTTTCGCCAACAGACTGGGTTGCCGCCTCGTCGGGCAATTCGAAAACAGCGGTAACATCGGGGCTATGCACGATCAGGACTCCACGGTGGATTACGCGGCGCTCAAGGAAAAAATCCGCGACGCGGGACGACAACTGGGCTTTGCGGCCATCGGCGTAGCCAGGGCCGACCCCGGCGAAGCGGTGGCCGGACTGCGTGCCTGGCTGGCCGAGGGATGCCATGGCGACATGGATTATATGGCCCGCCATGCCGAATTGCGCGCCCGCCCCGAACTCCTGCAACCGGGCACGATCACCGTCATCAGCGCCGCCCTCGACTACCTGCCCCACGCCAACATCGTCGACCGGCCGGATCGGGCGGCCATTTCGCGCTACGCGCAGGGCCGCGACTACCACAAGGTGATCCGCGGCCGGCTCCAGAAACTCGCCGACCAAGTCGGCGCACTGGTTGGGCCCTTCGGCTACCGCGTCTTCTCCGACTCCGCGCCAGTCATGGAAGTCGAATTCGCCCGCCAGGCGGGTCTCGGCTGGCGGGGAAAACATACACTGCTGCTCTCGCAGCAAGGTTCCTGGCGCTTTCTCGGCGAAATCTACGCGGATCTCCCCCTGCCGCCGGACGCACCGATCGAAGCCCATTGCGGGACATGCACCGCCTGCATCGACGCCTGCCCGACGCGTGCCATTGTCGCCCCCTACAAGGTGGATGCCCGCCGTTGCATTTCCTACCTGAGCATCGAACTGGACGGCCCGATTCCCGA
>CAMKYP010000262.1 GCA_946477505.1 uncultured Dechloromonas sp.
AATTGATCGTCAGAGCGGTGGATGTCGGATCCGGCAACACCAAATTCGTCACGGCCGCGGCCGGTACCGATATCCGCTGCGCCAGCTTTCCCTCGGTGGCTTATCCGTCCAGTGATGCCTCTCCCTCCTGGACCGCTGGCGAGCGCAAGAAGACGGTGTGCATTCCCATCGGTCCCCTGTATTACGAAGTTGGGCCGGACGTGAGTCTTGCCGCCGATACCTTCAGGGCGAAGCAGTTGCACGACGAATACACCGAGACGCCCGAGTACATGGCGTTGCTTAGGGGGGCGCTCTCCATGATGAAGGTGAGCCACATCGACCTCCTCGTGGTCGGCCTGCCGGTGGCGCTCCTTGCCGTGAAGAAAGCGGCGCTGGAGAAGGCCATGACCGGCCGGCACGACATCGGGGGCAGTAAGGCCGTGACGGTGGGCAAGGCCATGGCCGTCGCTCAGCCGCAAGGGGCGCTGGCGCACTTCGCCTCCGAGCACCAGAAGATGACGATCATTGGCAACGAGCAGAGCCTGGTCATCGACCCCGGCTCGCGGACCTTTGACTGGCTGGTGGCCCGGGGCATGCGCCTCGTGCAGAAGCAGAGCTACTCCTTCAACCGCGGCATGTCGGATGTGCTGCGCCTGCTGGCGGCCGAGATCACCAAGGATATCGGCTCGCCGTACCGCGACTACGACGCCATCGACCTGGCGCTGCGCACGGGCAAGCAGCCGGTGATCTTTCAGAAGCCGTATGACATGAAGCGCCTGCTGCCCCTGGCGGAGACCGTCGCCGAGCAGGCGGTGTCGACGATGAAGGAGTGGATCGAGGCGCCGCACAGCCTGCAGAACATCATCCTGGTCGGCGGCGGCGCCTTCCTGTTCCGCAAGGCGGTGAAGGCGGCGTTCCCGAAGCATCGCATCCACGAGGTGAAGGAACCGATGTTCGCTAATGTGCGAGGTTTTCAGCTGGCCGGGCAGAACTACGCGCGCAGTTCAATGGCAGCCACCGGGAAGGAGCGCGCCCAGGGCGTGTCAGGAGAGACTGAATGAGCATCGATCATGTGAAGGATTCCAAGCCCATTCGTCTCGTCTTCGAACTGGCGCGGGCCGACCATCCGCGTCTGTATGACGAATTGATCCAGTTTCATAAGGGTACGAAGCGGGTCAATCGCCTGCGCGTGCTGGCTTACGATGGTTTGCTGGCGCAGAGCGGTGTCTTCGCCGGGATGGGACGTGGCTCGCCTCGTCTGTCTTCCGCAAGTAGCGAGGAGGAGGACAATGGCGACATCACCAACGACCTCTTCGCGCCAGCGATCGACGCGTGAGCCGGCCATGGGCAAGCGATCGCGCCGGTCAGCGGATGTTCGGATGGTCAGTGCTTCGGACCTGGCCCAGATGGGCCGGTGCGAGAGATTGGTGGTGTTCGAGCATCTCCATGGACGCCTGGGCACCGCCCGGCAGCGGCATGCCCGGGCGCGCGGGCTGGTCGAGCATGAGCGGTTCTATCGGGAAGGCCTGGCTTCCGCGCAGGCCGATCGCAAGGGGCGCTGTTTCATCGCCACCTGCGTGTTCGGCGAGGCTTGGCAGACGGAGGTCCTGCGCCGGTTCAGGGACGAGGCGCTGCGACCCAGCGTTTGGGGACGCCGGGTGATCCGCCTCTACTATCGCGGGGCGCCCGGCGTCTGCGTCGTTCTGCGCCGATGGCCACAAATGCAAATTCCTGTGCGCATGGTCTTGGGGGTGATAGCGACGGGGCTTCGGTGGTGGTCAGGCTTGCGTGGAGGCGGCAAGTGTCGGCGCTAGCGTGGGGCGTCGGTTGCGCCGTTGCCGTAGTAGGCTTCGCGCTAGTCATGGCGCGGTGGCGATCAGTTGAGACCGATGCCGCACGGGCTGAGCGGGCCTCACGACCAGCAGCGCTGCGGGATGCCGAGTTGGTCTACATGGAAAGGCTGTTCCGGGTTTCCACGCCGGTCGGACTGGTGGCGAAACTTGACCGGGCATACCGGATGCCCTCCGGTCTGCTCGTGCTGGTGGAGTTCAAGACTCGTTGGAGCAACCAGCCCTGCCTGTCGGACGTGATCCAGTTGTCCGCGCAGAGGATGGCGGTGATGGGGCAAACGGGCCAGTCGGTGGCGTCCTACGGGTATGTTATGGTGAAGGCCCCGACGGGGCGAGCCTTGCCAATCGCGCATCGCATCAAATTGATGTCAGACGACCAAGTTGTTGCCCTGATCAGTCGCCGGGACGATCTTCTCACCGGTCACGTCTTGCCTCGACGGCCCTTGTTCCTGCGAACGTGCGATGCGTGTTCGTTTCGGGAGCGATGCAGCGGTTTGTCGCATTGATCGGCGGTTCTCTTTAGTCGGATTGGCGGCAGCGTCGTCAGGAAGATCCCTCGTTAGATGCGTCAGACGGTCGCCCAGCAACCGCCAAGCCTCTTGCATCTCTATTTCGTAGGTATGCCGCTGATAGATTCTCTTCGTTCGATTTTCCTCGACATGATTCAGGCATCGGTCAGCGACCTCGGGCAATACACCCAAGCGAGTCATCATGGTAGCACCGGTCCTTCGTAAGTCATGTGGCCCCCATTTGCCACCTGGCAACGTTAATGCAGCAATAAATTTGCTACGCCGCTTCATCGACCCGCTGGCCCGTTGCCGGTCGCCAAGTTGCTTGGTTATTGTCTTGCTGGAGACCGCTTTCTTGCCATCGCGGCTAGGATAGACCCACTTCCCTTCGCCGTTGAATTCCTTTACCTTGCGGAACTGCTTTACGGCAAAATCCGACAAATAGACGTTGTGTGGCTTGCCGTTCTTGGTGTCAGAGATTCGCCATAGGTGGTTGTCGAGATCGATGTCGGACCACCGCGCGCCCAGCAACTCTCCTATCCGACAAAGTGTCGAGAGGGCAATCCAGACGGCAGCCTTAGTTGTCGGCATCAGTCCCGCACTCGGTAATTGTTGGCAAAGTGCCCCGATTTCCGCTTCGCTCAGTACTCGATCGCGCTCGACCTCCGGGCCGCCGATCTTGACTTTGCGAATGCTGGCCGTGGGGTCCGCCTCAATGATGTCGCGATCGACGGCAAACCTGAACATTTGCCGCATCAGCGAGAAGATTACCTTTGCCATCCGATTGACTCCGCGGGCTAGGAGCGGATCGGTCACCGATGTGATGTTCCCCTTCTTGACGTCTTCCACGGCGAGGGAACCAAGCTTTGGGAGGACATCTTTTTCGAACATGCGGCGGATTTCCTTCCCGCCATCCTTGCGGCGCACCAAATCCACCTCGGCCCATCGATCGAAAAGATCCTTGACCGTTTGGCGTGCCTGGGCGGCCTCCAGGATCTTGCGCTGCGTTTCCTGTTCGGCTTGCCGTAGCTTGCGTTGCACCTGGGGGTCGATTTGCTGCTTGATAGACTCCCGCGCCTTGGCTGCTTCACTGCGAGCCGCAGCCAACGGTATGGACTCCAGGCTGCCCAGCCCCAGTTTTCTGCGGTTCCCGGCAAACGTATAGACGAGCAGCCAGTCCTTTGCACCCGTTGGGCGCACTCGCAGGAAGAGCCCGCCACCGTCCGCCAACAGGTACTCTCGCTCCATGGGCTTGGAGTTCCGGACTTCCTTGTCGCTGAGTTCGTGCAGAGCCATTGGACCACCTCGATGATGTCAAACGAGTAAAATCGGGGGAACGATTGGGGGAACACTTAGCGTGCGCTTTGATGATATACTATGACACGCCATGAAGTTGTTCAAACTAAATAATTGCTTGTAAACAATGTAATGTTTGGATTGGGTGGGGCGCGATGAGACCGGCTGATACGTCGCTTCACGTTTATGGGGTGCAAGGGGTCGCGAGTTCGAATCCCGCCGCCCCGACCAAATTAATCAACCGGCCTTGGCCGGTTTTTTAATTTATGGCATTGAAAAACACATCAGGACAAATTAAATTATTACTGTAATTTAATTAAGGAGGTAATCATGGATTTGTCCAGTTTGAGCGTTTCACAATTGCGTGATTTGCAGCAGCAGATTCCGGCTGAAATAAAACGCCGCGAAGCCCAAGAAAAAGTAAATGTCTTGAATGAGTTGCGTGCTTTCGCTAAAGCCCGTGGCTATGCCATTGAAGAATTGCTGACCAAGGAAACCAAAGTCAAGGTTTCGGGAAATAAGGTCAAGGTCAAATATCGCCATCCGGAAAATGCGGAACTGGAATGGACCGGCCGTGGCCGCAAGCCGAAATGGATTGAGGCATGGGTTGCGGGCGGAAATACCTTGGAAAGCCTTTTGGTTTGAGTTATGCGCATTCTGCTGAGTAACGATGACGGTTATTTTGCGCCGGGGCTTAGCGCCCTGGCCGACGCCTTGGGTGACATGGGTGATGTGGTGGTGGTTGCTCCGGAGCAGAATCGCAGTGGCGCCAGCAATTCGTTGACGCTGGACCGACCGCTGTTTTTGAAAAAGGCGGCAAACGGGTTTCATTTTGTAAATGGCACACCGACCGATTGTGTGCATTTGGCGGTAACCGGCATGCTCGATAGCTTGCCGGATATCATCGTTTCCGGAATCAATAATGGCGCCAACATGGGCGATGATACGATTTATTCCGGAACAGTCGCCGCCGCCACCGAGGGATATTTGCTGGGTATTCCCTCGATTGCCATTTCTTTGACCAGTTTTGAAGGCAGGAATTTTGCATCGGCCGGATTGGTGGCGCGGCAATTGGTTGAGCGTTTTATTCGCCAGCCCATGAAAGATCCCGTCTTGCTGAACGTTAATGTTCCGGATATTCCATATTCGGAATTGAAGGGAATGGAAGTGACGCGCCTAGGGCGGCGTCACAAGGCCGAGCCAGTCGTCAAAACGGTTTCGCCGCGCCACGAGACGCTTTATTGGATTGGTGCGGCAGGTGCCGCGGCAGATGCCGGGCCGGGAACGGATTTCAACGCAGTCGAACGTGGTTGCGTGTCGATCACGCCGTTGCAGATTGATCTGACGCATTCTGCGCAATTGCCCGCTCTTGTTCAGTGGATGGCGTGAGGCACGTAGTGTTGCACGGCATCGGCATGACTTCACAGCGTACCCGGGCGCGCATGATCGAACGGCTGCGCGAGAAGGGGATCCGCAACGAGGCTGTCCTGAAAGCCATGGCAGCGGTGCCGCGTCATGTCTTCGTGGAAGAGGCTTTGGCTTCGCGGGCTTATGAAGATACGGCCCTGCCGCTCGGCATGGGGCAGACAATCTCGCAGCCATACGTTGTCGCCCGGATGATAGAGCTCTTGCTCAACGGCCGGAATACCTTGGGCAAGACGCTGGAGATCGGTGCCGGTTGCGGCTATCAGGCCGCCGTGCTGGCGCAGTTGACGAACGAGGTCTATGCTGTCGAACGCTTGGGGCAGTTGCTGGAGAAGGCAAAGGCCAACATGCGAACTTTGCAGCAGTTCAATGTTCGTCTCAAGCATGCCGATGGACAGTTTGGATTACCCGAGGCCGGGCCGTTCGACAGCATCATTGTTGCCGCTGCCGGTACTCAAGTGCCGCCCGCGCTGCTGCAGCAATTGGCGCCGGGCGGACGTCTGGTCTTGCCAGTAGGGGCTGGTGAGCAGTATCTTAGTTTCATTGAGCATACGGCACAGGGCTATATCGAAACCCGCCTTGATGCCGTGCGCTTCGTCCCGCTCTTGTCAGGAACACAATGATTCGTTTTTTCGCTGCAATTATTCCGACTGTATTGCTGACCGGTTGTCTTTCCCAGCAGCCGGCTCCCGCCGTGGATCGGGTGGGAAGCACGTCGCCTCGTACATCAGCGCAGGCTCAGCCGGTCGGTCCGGGCTACTACACCGTAAAGCGCGGGGATACGCTATACCGTATCGCGCTCGACAACGGGCAGGATCACCGTGACAT
>CAMKYP010000263.1 GCA_946477505.1 uncultured Dechloromonas sp.
CCGTCATTTTCTCAAATTGCGCTGCATGATGGGCGCTTATGCAGAGTTTCCCTAACGACTCGCCTCAGTTTAAATTGATCTGAAAACGGTAAGAGTCGAACCCATGATTCAGGGTACATATGCCGCATAACGAACAATGAAAATGCTAAAGGGGACAGTTTTCGTCTCAACGCAATTCTAATGCCGTTATCTAAACCAATATGCAGGTGAGCCATTGGATGCCATCCTGCCTTGTAAGCCTGTTTGTCTACATCATAACGAATCGGAGTAAGGTTATCTTTTAGAGATGCCGTGTCAAAAGAAAACTCGTAATCCGCAGCATATTCCGCCTTATTTCTTTTATTATATTGCAAGCCTTTTTTCAATAAAAAAATGCGAAAGCTTTCCAGAGCCAATGGTGATTGAAGATACTGATATGAAGGCTCATTGGTAGTGTTGTTAAAAACAAAGAGCGAATGATCCTCCATTTTAATGTGAAACCATTTTTCTTTCAGGGCAAGCTTCCATTGGTCAATATATGGCAAGACTCTTAGCTCCCCAATCATGTTTTGATCGAGGTTCCAATGAGCCGGGGCGTATTCGTCAACAGGGAAGTGGGCAGCACGAAATACTTGTTGCAACATATCTTGAAAAGAAGCCATGACTAATCCATCTTTTTGGCTGGTCTTTTCTTGCCTCGCAATTCTCTAAGTTTCTTTTTAAGCAAATATTCTAGATCTTCGGGCTCCATTTCGTTAGCAAGACGAGTCAGTGTTTCATCAGCTTCTTCAGCGTCGATCGTAATCAAATCGCGCTTCATATATACAAGCTGCTGCTCACTGGGATACACAAATTTCAGAAGCGGGTAATTTTGCTTCGCTGCTGCAATTTCAGATGCGAAATCAGCTACAGCCTTCCCTAGCCCTGTGACATGCAGCCATCCCTTTGCACGGGTCATGGCTGTAAACGCACGGTTTCTATTTTTAGGTGTAGGGTCGTGGAACAGCGCATCAATACCTACGATGTAAACAACATACGCCTCGTTTCCCTTGGCTTTATATATAGTTGAAAGGGTTACGCATTGATCTGCATGAAAATCTCTAAGAGAATACGAATCTTCTTGAAGGTTATTAACTCTAATGTCGAACTTTCGCAATTCTCGAGCAATTAGATTGAAATAACCTGTTGCGTTTCTATCATCCGCACAAATGACTAGGATGTCCTCAGGGCTGATGCCTTCCTCTTGTATGTCGTTCTTTATTTTTTCGGCAACATATAAGGCTTCATCTGCGGCTCCGGAGCATGATTTAACGCCAATTATTTGATTTATGTTATTTGAAAGGCTAATAGTGGATGGGGAGTTCTCCGTTGGGCGATTAATGGAAACGGGTTGGCCGGGCGATAGGTCACCGTTTACTACTTCATAGCCAAAATCCTCCCAATGCTCCTTAGACTCAAGCATTTGAGCTATCTTTTTCCCATAAATTCCAAAGCCTATGGCGTGAGCACAAAGCAATATTTCCCGCGGATTTCGATAGCATTTATGAAGGATAATATCCTCTTCAAAGGAAATTGCCGGCTCATTCCGTTTGTCTGTTCCGAATAGAGACGCTGCAGTTGGAACTTCAACATCAAAAATTGTTTGAAATACATCGTAAGCAATTACTAATCTTTCTTCAGTAGCAAGTTTAAGCGCCAATCGCATGAATTCAGGTGGAAAGTCCTGCGCCTCGTCGACAAAAACGTAATCAAAAATTGGGCCGACTGCTTGGTCTTCCAGCAATAACTCACACGCTTTGCCAAACGGTTGCCTAGGTGAGAGTGCCTGTGCTTGTGAAAAAGATAGGGGTTGATGACCAAATCGCTTAGCAGCGAAATAGTAAAGCCCCTCGACAGTTGCACCACCCCAAGCGTGGAGCACTCTTAATCGTTTCCAATCAGGATCACGATCCTCATGCATCCTATAGAACCGAGTGATTAACTGTTTGATGTGTTGATACAGGCTTTTTGTATAAAACGTAACGGCAATAGTGGCTTCCGGATACCTAATCGCCGTCATGGCGGCTTTTAAAGCAAGTACAACAGTTTTCCCTGACCCTGCAAGGCCACGGATACGTTGCGTTCCCCCAACCTCGGTCATATATGCAACACGTTGGTCACGATCGAAGCGCCGTATTTCCTCTTCTAATCTAGCAACAATGGCAATCCGAGATGTTTCTGGGAACCCTTCAATTTTCCGTTCTTTTGGTCGAATTAGCGCTTTTGAACCATCTAATACAGAAACTAACTCTCCAAATACCTCTTCGCTGAGTGCAGTTGGAAGTCGTATGGAGTTCAATGAATCATCTATAGACGGGAAACCAATTTTTGTGATTTCAGAATCTGCATTACCTTCTAACGCCCAGATGTAGGCTTCCATTGGAAATAGCAGTTGGGTTCTACTTTTTCGCAGTCGAGCGAATTTCACCAAGCGAGCAAAGACTTGGCTGAAAGCACCATCAAGCTTTGAGGTAATACCTGTCAGTTCAGCTGCATCAAGTTGCTCACCGCTCACTGTTGCAAGCAAAATGACGCCATGTAGTGGGGAGGCCAATACAAGGTCAGCAACAAGCAAGTTCTCATCCTCCCTGAACAATGGAAAGTTGTAGAACAAAACAGCAGACTCCAAGCCCAGTTCATACTCTTTGTCTTGAAGATGCTCGATCAAGGCTTTCGCATTTTGATCAGCTTTAGCAGCAGATTCCTTAGGAAATATTTGCAGAGCCATAAAACCCATACGCGTGAAGAATTGCAAAAGAATATTTCAGGTGCATATGCCCTGGGCCGTCTTTCTTACTTAACGTCTTGAATTCTACAGTTACCCCAAAATTTCAGAGGCCTATTCAGCTAAAGTGTCACAGTTCCGCAGCGGAAAATGATGACCGTTTTGCCATGAAGAGCAGATTAGGAGCGCAACCTTTAGAAATGACCGCTTCGGCCAAGAAGTTGCCGTTGCTACTGCCCCAAGTGCCCAGCCAAAAACCCCAATATCTCCTCCCGAGCCGCCACCGTTGGCTCGCCTGCCTTATCCATCAGATGCACCGTCACCACGCTATGCGCGAAGGGGACGTGTGTCTGGAAGAAGGGTGGGGCGTCGGCGAAGTTGGCGGCGGAGTCGGGTAGTACGCGGGCCTTGAAGCGGGGGCCGAGGGCCTGTTCATAGGCGGCGAAGCGTTGGGCCTGGCAGAACCTGTCGCCGGCGAAGCGGTAGGCGAGGACGTCGAGCTGGTCGCGGTCGAGGCGGGCTTTGACGGCGGCGAGGTCTTCCGGAGAGATTTCGAGGCCGGCCGGGTCGTTGAGCGGTAGCGCGGGCTGGCAGAGGACGGGGGCGAGCATCGCGGGTTCGAGCATCATCGAGAGGGCGAAGTTGCCGGTGAAGCACATGCCGATGGCGCCGACGCCCTTGCCGCCGCATTCGGCGTGGGCCTGCCGGGCGAGCTGGCGCAGCCAGTGGGTGACGGGGCTGGTCTGGCCGGCGGCCAGGGCGCGGAATTCGGCGCTGACGCAGGCCTTGCGGAAGACGGCGGCGCCTTCGTCGGCGGAGACGACCGCGCCATCTTTGCCGAACAGCGAGGGCATGAAGACGGTGAAGCCGGCGTCGCGCACCCAGCGGGCAAAGCGGGCGACGTGCGGGCCGATGCCGGGCATTTCGGCCATGACGATGACGGCCGGGCCGCTGCCGGCGACGTACACGGTCTTGTTCTGCTCGTCGAAGGCGATGTCGCGGCGCGTGAAGTCGCTGAGCGGGTCATCGTGCAGCAGGCTGTGCTCGGGCATGGCGTTCTCCTCGGGTTGGCGTTCAGCCGACGGCGCACAGGCGCGCGGCGAAGGGGGCGGGCATGGCGCCGGTTTTTATCCATTGCAGCGCCGCCGGCCACAGCGAGTCGGCAAAGCGGCTGTTGAAGTAGGCGAAATGGCCGATCTGGCTGACGCCGATGTCGGCGGGGGCGAGGTGCAGGTGGTGGCGCCGGGCGTGTTTGTAGAGACCGAGCAAACGGCGGATGGCGGCCGGGGTGCCCCAGTCGTCGTCGGCGAGGCTGATGGCCAGGGTTTCGCCCCGGAACAGTTCGAACTGCAGGGGCAGCGGCGGGTCGGTGCGGTGGGTTTTCCAGGGCTGTTTTTCGAAATCGCGGTGCAGGGCGCTCCATTGGCGGACGATGCCGAGCGGGGTGTCTTCGAGCCAGCCGAGGCGGGCGCCGGGAAAGTAGCCGAACAGCCGCGCCACGAGCGGCATGAAGAGGTGCCAGCGGAGCAGCATCTGCAGGCGTTTGCGCGGGTTGTAGTCGGGCCAGTAGGCGATCTGGGCGCCGACGGTCAGGGCGCGGCGCACGCGATGGCTGGAGGCGGCGAGGCCGAGGGTGAAGCCGCCGATGCTGTGGGCGACGACGTCGATGGGCTGGCCGGGATAGTGGGTGCTGACGTACTGGAGAACGGCTTCGAGATCGTGCCGGCCCCAGTCGACATAGCTGGCGTTGAAGCGGCGCAGGCCGCCCGGCGGGCGCGAGGCACCGATGCCGCGATAGTCGAAGGTGACGACATCGCAGCCACGGGCGTGGAGGTAGTCGGCGAAGCGGTGGTAGTAGCGCGCCTTGACCGAGGTGGCGGGGGCGATGACGACGACGTTGCGGTCGCCGGCCTCGCCACTGTGGCGCCATTCGCTGGCGCCGATGAGCAGGTGGTCGGCGGTGACGAGCTGGAAATCGCGGGGGGATGCGGGCATGGCGTTCTCCTTGAGCAGACCACTAATGACCGACAAAGACCGGCTTGGTCTTGTCGACGAAGGCCTGGGTGCCGATGCGGAAGTCCTCGGTGGTGGCGCAGCGGCCGAGCAGGTCGGCGCCGAGTTCGGCGGATTCGGCGGGCGGCAGGTCGAAGCCCCGGCAGCAGGCTTCCCAGGTGTAGCGCAGGGCGGCGGGCGACAGGGCGAGGAGGTCGCGAGTCATGGCCTCGGCTTCGGCGATCAGCCGGTCGTCGTCGACCACGGCGTTGATCAGGCCTATCTGGCAGGCCTCCTCGGCGAGCAGGATGCGCCCGCGCAGCAGCAGTTCGGTGGCCCGGCCCCGGCCGACGAGGCGGGCCAGGCGGCTGATGCCGACCGAGCCGGCAACAACGCCGTGGCGGATGTCGGGATGCCCGAAGCGGCTGGACCGGCCGGCGACGCGCAGGGCGCAGGAGAGGGCGAGTTCCAGCCCGTTGCCGTAGGCGTGGCCGTTGATGGCGGCGACGACGATCTTGCCCAGCGCTTCGATGCGGTTGGCCAGCGCGCCGGCCTGGCGCGAAAAGGCGTGGATGGCCGAGGGCGTGGCGGCGCTGAGGTACTTGATGTCGGCGCCGCTGGAGAAAGCCTTGCCGCCGGCCCCGGTGACGATGACGGCGGCGATGCGCGGGTCGGCCTTGACGCGGTCGAGCTGCCGGGCGAGGCAGCTGAGCACGCCGGGGTCGAGGGCGTTCATGGCTTCCGGCCGGTTGATGCTGAGGAGCGCGATGGATTCGCGAATGTCGAACAGGACGGAATGGCTGGCGCGCATGGCGGTCTCCGGTTTTCAAGCGCCCGGCAGGTGGAAGCGTGCTTCCGTGCCGCATGTCTTGAAGCGTAGAGAAATGCCGCCGGGCGGCGATGAAACATTTTTCGCGCCGCCATGAAGGGGTTTCATTGTCGCGCGGAGTGGGCAGGGCGAGCGCGTACCGGCCCGGCGGGGCGCGTCAAACGGAGCGGGAAAGGGCCGGGTACCCGGAGCGGGCCACCCAGCAGGGGCAGGCGTCGGCGGGCGACGCCCGGCCCGGAGAATTACCGGCCGTAGGTGCCGGTCAGCGTGGCCTTGCCGAGGCTGTTGGCATTGACC
>CAMKYP010000264.1 GCA_946477505.1 uncultured Dechloromonas sp.
TGTTGCAGAACATGATGTTGTTCTGCAGGTCGAGCATCACCACGCCGTCGGTCAGGGCCTGGGTGGCGGCGCGCAGCAGCTGGATGGTCTGCTCGCGCTGCTCGATCTGTGCGCGCAGCTCCTTTTCGTGGCGATACAGGCGACCGAAAATGTCGTCCCAGGCGCCTTCGCCTTCCAGACTGGCGTCTACCACCGGCCTGCGTGTCCACCGGTCGAGACGGGAAAAATGGCGGAAGTGGATCAACTGCTGCAGGACAAGACCGACGCAGAAGACGGCCCAGCCATGCCACGGGCGGGAAAAGAGACCGACCGGAATGGCGATGGCCGCCGCAATCGCCGCCAGGATCACGGCGCGGATGACGAGTGAGGTCAAGAGCGGTCAGGCTCCCCGGAAGCGGTAGCCGGTGCCACGCACGGTTTCCACCCGCTCGTGGTGGCCGGAGGCTTCCAGCGCGGCGCGCAGGCGGCGGATATGCACATCCACCGTCCGTTCCTCGATGAAGACATGGTCTCCCCATACTTCGTCGAGCAGCTGGGCACGCGTGTAAACCCGCTCGGCGTGGGTCATGAAGAAGAACAGCAGGCGGAATTCGGTCGGCCCCAATTCGATCGGCAGGCTACCGGCGAGCACGCGGTGAGTCGCCGGGTTGAGCGACAGGTCGCCGACCTCGACGGCCTCGCCGGCCAGGTGGGGGGCGCGGCGGCGCAGCACGGCGCGCACGCGGGCGACCATTTCCTTGGGCGAGAAGGGCTTGGTGATGTAGTCGTCGGCTCCGGCTTCCAGGCCCTGCACCTTGTCCTCTTCGTGGACGCGGGCGGTGAGCATGATGATCGGCAGTTCGCGGGTGCGCTCGTCGGCGCGCAGCTTCTTGGCCAGTGCGACGCCCGACTGGCCGGGCAGCATCCAGTCGAGGATGACCAGATCGGGCAGCGCGGCGCGGATGGCCGATTCGCCTTCCTCGGCGCTGCCGGCGCGAACGACGAGGAAGCCGGCGTGCTTGAGGTTGATCGCCACCAGTTCCTGGATCGCCGGCTCGTCTTCGACGACGAGAATCGTCGGTGTCACTTGGCTTTCTCCTTGACGTGGCGGATGTCACGGCCTTCGACGACGAAGACCACCTGTTCGGCGACGTTCTTCGCATGGTCGCCGATGCGCTCGATGGCGCGGGCAATGGAGATGATCTCGATCGAGGTCGTGATGGTGCGCGGGTCTTCCATCATGTGCGTGATCAACTGGCGGATGATGGACTTGAACTCGGTGTCGACATCGCTGTCGGCGCGAATGACCTCCTGCGCTTGGCCCGTGTCGAGACGGGCGAAGGCGTCGAGCGCCTGGCGCACGAGATTGAGCGCGGCTTCGGCCAGATGGCGGATGCCGATGCCGTACTGGGCCGGCAAATGGCCGGCTTCGTAGATGCGACGCACACCCTTGGCGATCTTCTTGGCCTCGTCGCCGGCGCGCTCCAGGTCGGTGACGATCTTGCTGATGCCGAGCACCAGGCGCAGGTCGGAGGCGGTCGGCTGGCGCTTGGCGATGATGTGGGCGCAGTCGTCGTCGATGGCTTTTTCCAGATCGTTGATCTTGCGGTCGGCTTCGACGATGGATTTGACGCTGGTCACTTCGCCCGAGCTGTAGGCGTCGATGGCGGACGAAACCTGGGTTTCGACCATGCCGCCCATTTGCAGGACATGGGTGCGCAGGCGGCCCAGTTCTTCGTCGAACTGGCTGGAGAGGTGTTGGCTTTCGTTCATGTCGGGTCTCCCTTAGCCCATGCGGCCAGTGATGTAGTCTTCGGTGCGCTTGTCGTTCGGCTTGATGAAGATTTCGTCGGTCTTGCCGAATTCGATCATTTCGCCCAGGTACATGTAGGCAGTGTAGTCGGAGACGCGGGCGGCCTGCTGCATGTTGTGGGTGACGATGAGGATGGTGACGCGCTTCTTCAACTCATGCACCAGTTCCTCTATGGCGCCGGTGGCGATCGGGTCGAGCGCCGAGGTCGGCTCGTCGAACAGCAGCAGTTCGGGATCGGTGGCCAGGGCGCGGGCGATACACAGGCGCTGCTGCTGGCCGCCGGAGAGGTTGGAGGCGAGATCGTTCAGGCGGTCCTTCACTTCATCCCACAGGGCGCCGCCCTTCAGGGCCTGCTCGACCTTGTCGTCGAGGACGCGCTTGTTGTTCTCGCCGCGCACGCGCAGGCCGTAGGCGACATTCTCGTAGATGCTCTTGGGGAAGGGGTTCGGTTTCTGGAACACCATGCCGACGCGCATGCGCACTTCGATGGGATCGACTTCCGGCGCCAGCAGGTTGGTGTTGTCCGGGTAGAAGCGAATCTCGCCCTCGTAGCGGTTACCCGGGTAGAGGTCGTGCATGCGGTTGAAGCTGCGCAGGTAGGTCGATTTGCCGCAGCCGGACGGGCCGATCAGCGCGGTGACCTTCTTGTCGTAGATCGGCATGTTGATGTTCTTGAGCGCCTTGGCTTCCCCATAATAAAAGTTCAGGTTGCGGGCTTCGGCCTTCAGTGCCGGTTGATCATGGATCTGCATGGATAACTCCGTTCGATATTCGGTTCGGGCAGCGTCGTCGCTTACCACTTGATGTTCTTGCGCATCTTGTAGCGCAGCCAGATGGCGATGGCATTCATCGACAGCACCATGACCATCAGCACGAAGCCGGCGGCGGCGGCGTTGATTTCGAAGGCCGGGTCCGGGCGCGACGTCCAGTTGAAAATCTGGATCGGCATGACCGTGAAGGGCGACATCAGCCAGTCGAACATGCCTGCATTGACGCCCGGGGTGACTTCGGTGAAGGGGGCCGGCGGCAGGAAGGCGATGAAGGTCAGCGCGCCGATGGTGATGATCGGCGCCGTTTCGCCGATGGCGCGGGCGAGGCCGATGATTACGCCGGTCAGGATGCCGGGCATGGCGTAGGGGATGATGTGGTAGCGGCAGGTCTGCCAGCGGGTCGCGCCGACCGCCATCGAGCCTTCGCGGATCATCGCCGGGATGGAGCGGATCGCTTCGCGGGTGGACACGATGACGATGGGCAGGATGAGCAGGGCGAGCGTCAGGCCGGCGGTCAGGATGCTCTGGCCGAAGCCGAAGGCATAGACGAAGATGCCGAGCGACAGCAGGCCATAGACGATGGACGGTACGGCGGCCAGGTTGGTGATGTTGATCTCGATGATCTCGGTTACCCAGTTGCGCTTGGCGTATTCCTCGAGATACACGCCGGCGGCGACGCCGAGCGGCACGGCGGCGAAGGCGGTGACCATCATGACCAGCAGCGAGCCGACCCAGGCCGACAGGATGCCGGCATTGGCGGCGCGCCGCGAGGCGAAGTTCATGAAGAAATCGAGATTGAGTCGTTCGGAGCCGCGCAGCACCATGTCGCCGACGAGCAGGAAGATGACGATCAGGCCGATGCCCAGAAAGAAGATGCCGAGTGCCTGGAACAGCGTGTCCTTGAGCTTGCCCTTGGCGATCAGCGCACGGACCTGCTCGGCCGTCAGAGTGGAATGTTGCATGTTAGTAGTTCTCCCGGAACTTCTTGCGCAGCCATTGGCCGAGGATGTTGAAGCAGAGGGTGATCAGGATCAGGGTCAGGCCGGCGGCGAAGATGGTCTGGTAGCCGATCGAACCGTGCGGCAGGTCACCCAGCGCCACCTGCACGATGTACGAGGTGATGGTGGCGGCCGGTTCGGTCGGGTTCCAGGTCAGGTTCGGCTGCATGCCGGCGGCGACGGCGAGGATCATCGTTTCACCGACGGCGCGCGAGATGGCCAGGATGTAGGAAGCCGCCAGACCGGAGAAAGCGGCCGGGACGACGACGTGGATGGCGGTGTACAGCTTGGTTGCGCCCATGGCGTAGGAGCCTTCGCGCAGGCTCATCGGCACGGCGCGCATGGCATCCTCGGACAGCGAGGCGATGTAGGGCACGATCATGATGCCCATGACCAGGCCGGCGGAGAGCAGCGAGAAGCCCGGCAGCTCCGGGAAAATCTTCTGCAGCAGCGGGGTGACCATGAGCAGCGCGAAATAGCCGAAAACGATGGTCGGAATGCCGCCGAGCAGTTCGAGTACCGGCTTGGCGACTTCGCGGATGCGCGGCTTGGCGAATTCGGAGAGATAAATGGCGATCACCGTACCCATCGGGATGGCGACGGCCAGGGCAACGGCGGACGACACGACGGTGCCGGAGACGAGGACCATGATGCCGAAGTGGGCATCGTCGAACAGCGGGGTCCATTGGGTATCGGTCAGAAAGTCGACGATGCTGACATTCTGGAAGAAATTGATCGACTCGGAGACGAGTACGTAGACGATGCCGACCGTGGTCAACACGGAGACGGCGGCGGCAGCGAACAGCAGCAACTCGATAAGGCGCTCGCTGACGTTGCGCATGGCGTTCTTGGCCAGACGGTCGCTGACCGTGGGGTGGTCGGAAGCGTTGTTTGCGGACATGGCGTGTGAATTCACGGATGGAATTCCCTATGATAAAAGCCCGACCCGATTCGGGGCGGGCTTTTGTGGGAAGGAAACAGGAATCAGAGCTTGGCTTCGCGCTTCATCAATTCTTCGATGGTGATGCCGACTTCGTTCTTGCCGCCGAACACGGAGCCGTACTTCTTCTTGGCGACGTGCTCCAGGTTGCCGGTGTAGGCGGCGGCCGGCAGCGGAACGTACTTCACTTCCTTGGTCAGCTTGGAAGCATTCTTCATGTAGAACTCGATGAATTCCTTCACTTCCGGCTTGTCCAGCGACTTGACCTTCACATAGACGAAGATCGGACGCGACAGCGGCTGGTAGGTAGACTTGATTACCGACTCTTCCGACGGCTCGACGGCGGCGTTGGTCTTCGGATTGACGATGGGCAGGGCCTTCAGGCGGGCCTTGTTCTCGGCGTAGTAGGCGTAGCCGAAGTAGCCGATGGCATTGACGTCGCGCGAAACACCCTGGACCAGCACGTTGTCGTCTTCGGAGGCGGTATAGTCGCCGCGCGAGGACTTGGCCTTGCCGACGACGGCTTCGGTGAAGTACTCGAAAGTGCCGGAGTCGGCACCAGCGCCGAACAGCTTGATCGGGGCGTCGGGCCAGGCCGGGTTGACCTGGTTCCACTTGGTGATCTTGCCCTGGGCGGCGGGCTCCCACATGGCCTTCAGCTCGGCGACCGTGGCCTGCTTCAGGAAGGTGTTCTTCGGATTGATGACGACGGTCAGCGCATCGAAGGCGACCGGCATTTCGACGTACTGCACGCCGGCGGCCTTGCAGTCTTCCATTTCCTTGGCCGTGATCGGGCGCGAGGCGTTGGAAATATCGGTTTCGTCGCGGCAGAACTTCTTGAAACCGCCGCCGGTGCCCGAAATACCGACGGTGACCTTGATGACGTTCTTCTTCGCTTTCTGGAATTCCTCGGCAACGGCCTCGGTAATCGGATAGACGGTCGAGGAGCCATCGATCTTGATGACCTGAGCTTGGGCAGTCTGGGCGCCGAACACGGCGATACCGGCAACGGCCAGGGCGGAAACGAGCTTGGAATACTGCATGGGGATACTCCTGCACGGGTTGGGTTTGCTGATATGTGCAGGTTACCGGCCGATTATTACAGCCATGTGACAGGCTGTAATAATCGGAATTTCTACGCCTTCGGCTTACTTCTTCGGGCGTCCCGTCTTGATGCGCTCGACGCGGCCCATCACGGCCTTCAATTCGCTATCGTTGAGCGCAGCGAGCAGGGCGATGCCGCCGCGCAGCAGTTCGCTCTTCTTGACTTCATTGCCCAGTGCGGCCAGTCGCTTCTTCAATTCGCCGATACGGGC
>CAMKYP010000265.1 GCA_946477505.1 uncultured Dechloromonas sp.
ACGGAACGGGGGGGGGCAAGGCAAAACGGCAGCGTAGCAAATCGCGCGCTGCGCGGCATCCGGAGAAATGTGGCGGGCGCTGCCCGGTATGATCGCGGAAACGCTGGAAAGGCCGTTCCGCACGAGGCCATCTGCTAGAATTGCGCCTGATTTTTCCGGTCTTTTTCCTTGTCCTCCGTTCCCGAAATCTTCTCGCCCGACGGGCCTTTTGCCCGCGCCATTGGCGGCTATCGCGTCCGCCAGCAGCAGGTCGACATGGCCGAGCGTATTGCCGCCGCCATCCATGGCAACTCGGTCTTCATCGCCGAGGCGGGTACCGGCACGGGCAAGACCTTCGCCTACCTCGTTCCGGCCCTCAAGTCGAACGGCAAGGTGATCGTGTCCACCGGCACCAAGACCCTGCAGGACCAGCTGTTCAACAAGGACCTGCCGATGGTCCGCGACATCCTCAAGGCGCCGGTCAAGATCGCGCTGCTCAAGGGGCGCGCCAACTACGTCTGCCCCTACCATCTGAACCGGGCACTGGCCGATGGCCGCTTCCTGAGCAAGGAGGACGCCGCCGACGCCCGCCGCATCTCGGTCTTCGCCAAGACCACGCAGACCGGCGACAAGGCCGAGTGCTTCGAGGTCAACGAAAACTCCCCGGTGTGGAACAGCGCTACTTCGACGCGCGATAACTGCCTGGGCCAGGACTGCCCGGACTACAAGGAATGCTTCGTGATGGCGGCGCGCAAGGAGGCGATGGCGGCCGACCTAGTGGTGGTCAATCACCACCTCTTTTTCGCCGACGTCATGCTGCGCGACGAGGGCATGGCCGAACTGCTGCCGGCCTGCAACACGGTCATTTTCGACGAGGCGCATCAGTTGCCGGAAGTGGCGACGCTGTTCTTCGGCGACAGCGTGTCGACGGCACAGGTTGTCGATCTGGCCCGCGACGCCAAGGCCGAGGGCCTGACCAGCGCCCGCGACTGTCTCGACATCCAGAGCGGCGCCAAGGCCATGGAAAAGGCGGCGCGCGACCTGCGCCTGTCGGTCGGCGTCGATGCCGGCCGTTTTTCCTACGAGCAGTTGCAGGAGCGGCCGGAATTCGCCCCCGCGTTGAAGCTGCTCGACGAGGAAGTCGCCAAGTTCGCCGCCATCCTCGAAACCCAGGCGCAGCGCGCCGAAGGCATCGAGAAGTGTTGGCAACGCGCGCTGGAGTTGCAACAGCACCTCGCCCAATGGCAGAACCTGGCCGACCTCGGCTATGTGCGCTGCAGCTGAACTCGACGCCGCTCAAGGTCGCCGATATTTTCCGCAAGCAGATGGGCGGCCATCCCCGTGCCTGGATCTTCACCTCGGCGACGCTGGCGGTGCAGGGCAAATTCCACCACTACTGTGCCGAACTCGGCCTCGGCGACCCGGATTCCGCCTGCTGGCACAGCCCCTTCGATTACGATAAGCAGGCCGTGCTCTATGCCCCGCTCGGCATGCCCGACCCGAATGCCTGGAACTACACCGATACCGTGGTCGAGGCGGCTTGGCCGGCCGTCAAGGCGGCCAAGGGTGGCGCCTTCTTCCTGTGCACCAGCCTGCGCGCCATGCGCCGCACGCATGAGCTGCTCAAGGCAAAGATCGAGGACGAGGGGCTGGATATCCCGCTGCTGGTTCAGGGCGAGGGCAGCAAGAACGACCTGCTGCAACGCTTCCGCAACCATGGTGCGTCCATCCTGGTCGGCAGCCAGAGCTTCTGGGAAGGCGTCGATGTGCGCGGCGAGGCGCTGTCGCTGGTCGTTATCGACAAGATTCCCTTCGCGCCGCCCGACGATCCGGTGCTGTCGGCGCGTATCGAACAGATGAAGCGTGAGGGCCGCAATGCCTTCATCGAATACCAGTTGCCGCGCGCCGTGATCAACGTCAAGCAGGGCGCCGGCCGGCTGATTCGCGACGAGAACGACAAGGGCGTGCTGATGATCTGCGATCCCCGACTCATATCAAAGCCCTACGGCCGCAAGGTCTGGCAAAGTCTGCCGCCGATGAAGCGCACCCGCGAACTGCAGGTCGTGCTCGATTTCTTCGCCAATCGCTGAGGCCATGAAAAATACCTTCGACCAACTGCGCGAACGCCAACCGCAATTCTTTTCGGGCGCTGCCGTCACCATTCCCGCCGCGGCCATGCGGGCCATGGCCGGGCTGATCGCTGCCATCGAGTCGGTGATCGCGCTGCCGGCCTATAGGGCGCATGCGCTGGCCCAGGCGCCGGAAATCGCCCGCCTGCCGGGCAAGGCACGCGGCGCCTTCATGGGCTACGATTTCCATCTGACCGAGGCCGGACCCAAGCTCATCGAAATCAACACCAACGCCGGCGGCGGCCTGCTCAACGCCTACCTGCTGGCTGAACATGGGCAGGCGGACGAGGGCGCGCGGGGGCGTGATGAGTTCGTCGCCATGTTCCGCGAGGAGTGGCACCTGGAGCGGGGCGATGCGCCGTTGCGCCGAATCGCCATCGTCGACGAAAACCCCGCCGGGCAATTTCTGGCGCCGGAGTTCGCGCTGTTCAAGGAACTGTTCGAGGAGCATGGCATCGCCGCCGTGGTTTGCGACCCGGTCGAACTGGCCTTCAATGGCGAAACGCTGCATCACGACGGCCGGGCGGTCGATCTGATCTACAATCGCTTGACCGATTTCGCCCTCGACGCGACGGAAAACGCCGTTATCCGTTGCGCTTTCGAGCAGGGTAAGGTCGTGCTGACGCCCAATCCGCAGGCCCACGCCCTCTACGCCGACAAGCGCAACCTGATGCAGCTCTCCGACGAGACGGCGTTGTCTGAGCTGGGCGTTGACGCAGTTACCCGCCAGACCTTGCTGGCCGGCATCCCGCAAACGGTGGCGGTGACGCCCGATCAGGGCGAGCGTTTCTGGGCTGAGCGCAAACGCTGGTTCTTCAAGCCGCCGGCCGGCTTCGGCAGCCGTGCCGCCTATCGCGGCGACAAGCTGACCCGGCGCGTGTTCGAGGATGTCCTGCACGGCGGCTACATCGCCCAGGAAATCGCGCCGCCATCGGAGCATGCGGTCGGTGACGCGACCATGAAGGCGGACATCCGCTGCTACGTCTACAACGGCCATATCCAGCTGGTCGCCGCCCGGTTGTACCAGGGACAGACCACGAATTTCCGGACGCCCGGCGGCGGATTTGCCCCGGTCTTCACCGCTTGAACGAGTAAAATCCCGCCATGAAAGTATTTGGCATCGCCGGCTATTCCGGCTCCGGCAAGACGACCTTGCTGGAAAAGCTCATTCCCCAGCTGACCGCTCGCGGCCTCAAGGTCTCGGTGATCAAGCACGCCCACCACGGCTTCGACATCGACCGGCCGGGCAAGGATTCCTATCGCCACCGCGAGGCCGGCGCCAACGAGGTGCTGCTCTCCTGCGGCGACCGCTGGGCGTTGATGCACGAGCGGCGCGATGAGCCGGAACCGACGCTCGCCGAACTGCTCGGCCACCTGTCGCCCTGCGACCTGGTGCTGATCGAGGGTTTCAAGCAGGAACCGGTTCCCAAGCTGGAGGTCTATCGGCCTGAAAACGGCAAGCCGCCGCTCTTTTCGGAGCGCCCGGATATTGTTGCCATCGCCACCGATGCCGACCTCGCCACCGATCTGCCGAAACTGCCCTTGAGCGACTACGCGGCCATTGCCGATTTCGTCATGAATACCATGCAACTGCAGGAACGCCCATGCTGACCTATGAACAAGCCCTGGAAAAACTGCTGGCCGCCGCCAGTCCGGTCGAGGAAGTCCGTCGTGTGCCGCTGCTCGCCGCTGCCGGTCGCGTGTTGGCTCTCGCCCAGCAGTCGACCGTTGCCGTGCCGCCGCTCGACAACTCGGCGATGGATGGCTATGCCGTGCGTGCCGCCGATATCACCGCTGCCGGCGTCTGCCTGCCGGTCAGCCAGCGCATCCCGGCAGGCATGGTCGGCGTTCCGCTGCAGCCGGGAACGGCAGCCCGCATTTTCACCGGTGCGCCGATTCCGGCCGGGGCTGACGCCGTAGTCATGCAGGAGCGTTGCGAGCATGGCGAGGGCGGCGTGGTCGTCAACCATGTGCCGACATCCGGCGAGAATATCCGTCGTGCCGGCGAAGACATTTCCATCGGCGCCGAAATCCTGCCGGCCGGCCTCAAGCTGCGTCCGCAGGACATCGCCCTGGGTGCCTCGGCCGGTCTGCCCGAGCTGCCGGTATATCGCCGCCTGCGTGTCGGCATGTTCTTTACCGGCGACGAACTGGTGCAGCCGGGAGAGCCCCTGCCGCCGGGCGCCATCTACAATTCAAACCGCTACGCGCTGCGTACCTTGCTCGAAGGCATGGGCTGCGAGGTGCGCGACCTGGGCGCCATCGAGGATACGCTGGCCGCGACCCGCGACGCGCTGCGCCGGGCTGCTGCCGACAACGACCTGGTGATCACCAGCGGCGGCGTTTCCGTCGGGGAGGAAGACCATGTCAAGCCGGCCGTCGAGGCTGAAGGCGAGCTCGATATGTGGAAGATCGCCATCAAGCCCGGCAAGCCGCTGGCTTTCGGCAAAATCCGGAAAGAGGGCGGGCACGCCTGGTTCCTCGGCCTGCCGGGGAATCCGGTGGCCGCCTTCGTGACCTGCCTGACCATGGTGCGCCCCTTCGTGCTGCGCCTGCAGGGCGTTGCTCACGTTGCGCCGCGCATCCTGAATCTGCCCTGCGCTTCGGCGTGGAACAAGGCCGATGGCGCCCGCCTGGAATTCCTGCGCGCCCGCATCGACGAAGCCGGCGCTGTCGACCTGTATCGCAATCAGGGTTCGGGCGTGGTCACCTCGTTGTGCGCCAGCGACGGCCTCGTGCTCAATCCGCCGGGCAATGCCATTGCGCCGGGTGACACGGTGCGTTTTGTTTCCTTCGCGGAGCTGCTGGCATGAGTCTCCGAATCCTCTATTTCGCCGGACTCAAGGAAAAGCTCGGTGTGGCCGGTGAAAGCATCGAACTGCCGGCCGGCGTGGTCACTGTAGGCGGCCTGCGCGACTGGCTGGTCGGGCAGGGGCGCGACGCGCTGGGCAACGCCAAGAACCTGCGCTGCGCGGTGAATCAGGACATGGCGAAACTCGACGCCACCATCAAGGATGGCGACGAAATCGCCTTCTTCCCGCCGGTGACCGGCGGCTAATTTCAGGAACAACAATGTCCATCCAATGGTATCCGGGGCACATGACCTCGGCGCGCAAGAAGGCAGCCGAGACGCTGGCTGTGGCCGACGTGGTCGTCGAAGTGCTTGACGCCCGCCTGCCGCAGGCGAGCAGCAACCCGATGATCCACGAACTGCGCAGCTTCCGTCAGCGTCCCTGCCTGAAGCTGCTCAACAAGGCCGACTTGGCCGATCCGGAAGCGACCAAGGCCTGGCTGGCGTATTTCGACGCACAGCCCAACGTCAAGGCCGTCGCCATCTCGTGCAAGAAGCCGGGCGACGTGGCCAGGATTCCATCGCTCGCCCAGAAACTGGCACCGCACCGCAACGACGCCGTCAAGCCGCTGCGCCTGATGATCATGGGCATCCCCAACGTCGGCAAATCGACGCTGATGAACGCGCTGGTCAAGAAAAAGGTCGCCGCCGTCGGCGACCAGCCGGCCGTCACCAAGAGCCAGCAGCGCATCGACATCAGCAACCGTCTGACCCTGTACGACACCCCGGGCATGCTGTGGCCGAAGATCGACCATCCCATCGATGGCCTGATGCTCGCCGCGAGCCATGCCGTGGGCGTCAATGCCTACATTGGCGAGGATGTTGCCACCTGGCTGGCCGGC
>CAMKYP010000266.1 GCA_946477505.1 uncultured Dechloromonas sp.
GTATGACTTAGGTAATATGGCGAAGTATATATATGCCTATGACGTTATGCAACCTCAAAATTGGTTAAATTTATTAAATACGATGGTATTTTTGATCCCTGCTGCAACGCATGGGGGCGCAGCTTGGTGTGGCGTTCTTCCAGATTTTCCGGGGATGCTCTAAGATCGGCCACGTCAATCATTCTTCATTCATGGAGAGCGCCATGCAGGTTCGGGAAATTCTTCGCGTCAAGGGCGGAACGCTGTACACGGTGACGCCGCAGCAGTCGCTGGCGTTTGCCATCGACTCCATGGCGGATCTCGATGTTGGCTCGCTGGTCGTCATGGATGGTGGTCGTATGGTGGGAATGCTGACCTTCCGCGAGGTATTGTCAGCCTTGCGCAAGAACGGCTCGGCCCCGGGAGGGCTGACGGTTGGCGATGTCATGGTCAAGGATCCGGTTACGGCTTATCCGGCAATGGAAGTCAATGAATTGCGCGGCCTGATGATCGAAAAGCGCTCACGCTACCTGCCGGTGGTTGATGGCGGAACCCTGATGGGGGTCATCTCCTTTCTCGATGTGGCCAAGGCTGTGCTCGAGGAGCAGAGCCTGGAGAACAAGATGCTGAAGAGCTACATCAAAAACTGGCCGGGTGAAACGCCCGCTGCCTGAGCGCTTGGCGCTTGTAATGAAGGGCGGCTCAGGCCGCCCTTGTCGTTTGTGTGGTCCGGAAACGGTGGTGTGGCCGACGTGATAGACTGTCACGTTTCAAAAGCATCTACTTTTCCCCATGTCTGGCAATACATTTGGCACCCTGTTTACCGTTACCTCTTTTGGTGAATCGCATGGTCCGGCCATCGGCTGCGTTGTCGATGGCTGTCCCCCGGGGTTGGCGCTGTGCGAGGCCGATATTCAGGCCGAGTTGGACCGGCGCAAGCCAGGAACCTCGCGTCATGTCACGCAGCGCCGCGAACCGGATACCGTGGAGATTCTTTCCGGTGTATTCGAAGGCAAAACGACGGGGACGCCGATCGGGCTGTTGATCCGCAATCAGGACCAGCGCAGTAAGGACTATGGCAATATCGCCGAGACTTTCCGTCCTGGACATGCCGACTATGCCTACACGCAGAAGTACGGCTTCCGCGACTATCGCGGTGGCGGTCGTTCGTCGGCACGTGAAACGGCCGTGCGCGTGGCGGCCGGGGCGATTGCCCGAAAGTGGCTGAACGAGCGTCATGGCGTGGCGATACGGGGTTGGATGTCGGCACTCGGGCCGCTTGATATTCCGTTCGTTTCGGCCGACGACATCGATGGCAATGCCTTCTTTGCTCCGAATGCGGCCATCGTGCCGGAACTCGAAAGCTACATGGATAACCTGCGGCGGTCGCTCGATTCCGTCGGGGCAAAGATAACCGTGACCGCCACCGGGGTTCCGCCCGGCTGGGGCGAGCCGGTGTATGACCGGCTTGATGCCGACATTGCCTACGCGATGATGGGTATCAACGCTGTCAAGGGGATTGAGATTGGCGCCGGTTTCGCCTCTGTTGCGCAGAGGGGCAGCGAGCATGGCGATGAAATGACACCGCAAGGGTTCGCCAGCAACCATGCCGGCGGTGTGCTCGGCGGAATTTCCACGGGGCAGCGGATTGTCGTCAACGTGGCGATCAAGCCAACCTCATCAATAGCCCAGCCGCGTCGTTCGGTGGATGCTCAAGGGAATCCTGTCGAAGTGGCGACCCAGGGGCGTCACGATCCCTGCGTGGGCATTCGCGCGACGCCCATTGCCGAGGCGATGCTTGCTCTGGTGCTGATGGATCATGCCTTGCGGCATCGTGCCCAATGTGCCGATGTCGTCTGTGCAACGCCGCGCATTCCCGGGGAAATCGCGTAAAATCTTCTATCGTTTGCCGCCCTTGAGGCGGGTTTGTCGTTACAGGGGGAAGCATGCAAGTCGATCACCACGATCTCCATCACGATTTTCCGGAATTTCACGATGCAATCCATGCGCTGAAGACCGGCAATGCCCACTTTGCAAAACTGTTTGCCACCTACAACCGGCTGACCGGCAAAGTGGAGGATCTGGAAGCGCACGATATGCCCGTTGCGGACTTCACGATGGAAGATATGAAGAAGCAGCGCGTCAAACTGAAGGATGAGCTTTATCACATGCTGCTGGCCTTCCGCGCCGGCCAGCAATCCGTCAAGGCCTGATTCGGCCTTCGCCCGGTCATGCATCCGGTAAAATTGCCGGATGCACTCCTTGCCTTACTGGCGCCTCTCGGGCTATTACTTTTTCTACTTCGCCTTCATCGGCGCATTTTCCCCCTATTTCGGGCTCTACCTCCAGTCGTTGAGTTTTTCTGCATGGGACATCGGGCTGCTGATGTCGCAGATGCAGCTGATGCGCCTGTTCGGGCCGAATCTCTGGGGGTGGCTGGCTGACCGTTTCGGTCGGCGCCTGTTCATCATCCGCTTGGCGGGAGTGATCGGCTTGGCTGGGTTTACGGCCTTTTTCTGGCTCGACCGCCTGCCGGGCATGCTGCTCGCCATGGCGGTGCTTGCCTTCTTCTGGAGTGCCGCGCTGCCGCTGGTCGAAACGCTGACTTTCGATCATTTGCGCGAGGAGCGCGGCAGCTACAGTCGTATCCGCCTTTGGGGTTCGGTGGGGTTCATCGTCGCGGTCATGCTGACCGGTGCCTTGCTGGACTGGACGTCGGCGGTAAGTGTGCTGTGGGTCTGTTGTGCGATCTTGCTCGGCATATTGGGTTTTGCGCTGACCTTGCCCGAGTCACCGCCCGTGATCCACGCCCGTGAAACACAGCCGATCGGCGACATTCTTGTGCAGCCGCGGGTGATGGCGTTGATGGTGGCGTGTTTTGCGATGTCGGCGGCGCATGGCGCGTTCTATGTCTTTTATTCCATCCACCTCGATGCCCATGGGTACAGCAAGACGGAGGTTGGTTTGCTCTGGTCGCTTGGCGTGCTGGCCGAGATCGTCGTTTTCATGCTGATGGCACGGCTGTCGAGGCGCTATTCGCTGAGAACTATTTTGCTTGCTTGCTTCGCGGCTGCCGTCCTGCGCTTTCTGATGATGGGCTGGGGCGTGGAGTCGGTTGCGATCATGGTCTTGGTGCAACTGCTGCATGGCCTGACCTTCGGGGCTTACCATGCTTCTGCGATTGCCGCCGTCAATCAATGGTTTCCCGGCAAGGTACAGGGGCGGGGGCAGGCCCTGTACTCCAGCCTGTCGTTCGGTGCGGGTGGTTTGCTGGGTGCCTTGATTAGCGGACGAACCTGGGATTGGCTGGGTTCCGGCTGGACGTTTACGCTGGGTGCCTTGTTTGCGCTGGCGGGATGGTTCCTGATTTGGCGCTGGGTAAGGGACCGCCCGGCGGCGTTGCCTTCCGCAAGGGAAAAATCGACGAATCCTGTGCAATAATCCAAAGTTTTACGGCCAACTTTTCCTTCCATGCCGAAGACACTTTACGACAAGCTCTGGGAGAACCATGTTGTCCATCAGGAAGCGGATGGCACGGCACTTCTCTACATCGATCGTCACCTGGTTCATGAAGTAACCAGCCCGCAGGCTTTCGAGGGCCTGAAACTGGCCGGTCGCAAACCGTGGCGCGTATCGTCCATCGTCTCGACGCCCGACCACAACACGCCAACCGATCACTGGGACGAGGGGATCAAGGATCCGATCTCGCGGCAGCAGGTCGAAACGCTGGACGCGAATATTCGCGAAGTCGGCGCTCTAGCCTATTTCCCGTTCAAGGACCCGCGCATGGGCATTCTCCATGTGGTCGGCCCGGAAAACGGCGCCACGCTGCCCGGCATGACCGTGGTTTGTGGCGATTCGCATACGTCAACGCACGGTGCCTTCGCCTGCATGGCGCACGGTATCGGCACCTCCGAAGTCGAGCACGTGCTGGCCACCCAGTGCCTGCTGCAGAAGCGCTCCAAGACCATGCTGATCGCCGTCGAGGGCAAGCTGGGCAAGGGCGTCACTGCCAAAGACGTCGCACTGGCCATCATCGGCACCATCGGCACTGCCGGCGGCACCGGTTACGCCATCGAATACGGCGGTAGCGCCATTCGCAGCCTGAGCATGGAGGGTCGCATGACCCTGTGCAACATGGCCATCGAGGGAGGCGCACGTCTCGGTTTTGTGGCGGTTGACGACACGACCATCGATTACCTCAAGGGTCGTCCCTTCTCGCCAACCGGCGAAACCTGGGATCGGGCCGTGGCCTACTGGCGCACCCTGCACTCCGATGCCGATGCGCAGTTCGATCGCGTGGTCACGCTGAAGGCCGAGGATATCCGCCCGCAGGTGACCTGGGGAACCTCGCCCGAAATGGTTGTGCCGGTCGATGCCATCGTGCCCGATCCGGCCAACGAAGCCGATCCGGTCAAGCGTGAAGGCATGGAACGGGCACTGCAGTACATGGGCCTGAACCCGAATACACCGATCAACCAGATCGCCATCGACAAGGTTTTCATCGGTTCGTGCACCAATTCCCGGATCGAGGATTTGCGCGAAGCCGCCTCGGTACTCAAGGGGCGTCATATCGCGGCCAACGTCAAGCTGGCGCTGGCGGTCCCGGGGTCGGGTCTGGTCAAACGCCAGGCCGAGGCCGAGGGGCTGGACAAGGTTTTCCTGGCCGCCGGTTTCGAGTGGCGCGAGCCGGGCTGTTCGATGTGTCTGGCGATGAACGCCGACCGCTTGGAGCCGGGCGAGCGCTGCGCCTCGACGTCGAACCGCAACTTCGAAGGCCGTCAGGGTCCGGGCGGGCGCACGCATCTGGTCAGTCCGGCGATGGCCGCTGCTGCCGCGATTGCCGGTCGTTTTGCCGATGTTCGCGAGGTCTTGTAAGTGATGAGCCGCATGCGTTTCTTGTTGGTTGCAATGTTGGTGGCGGTGTCGGCTGCCTGCAACACGGCACAAGGCGTCAAGAAGGATGTTGCGATCGGTGCCGAAAAGACTGGCGAAGCTCTGCACAAGGGCGGAGAGGCGGTTGGCGAGGCCTTGCAGAAGACTGGTGAAGCCGTTGGCGGCGCCCTCAAGAAAGGTGGCGAAGCCGTACAGAAGGTGGTGGATTAATGGATAAATTCGTTCGTTTGGAAGGCTTGGTGGCGCCGCTCGACCGCAGCAACGTCGATACCGATGCGATCATCCCGAAGCAGTTTCTCAAATCGATCAAGCGCTCCGGCTTTGGCCCGAACGCCTTCGACGAGTGGCGTTACATGGATGTCGGTCAGCCGGGGCAGGACAATTCGCAGCGGCTGAAGAATCCGAATTTCGTCCTCAATCAGCCGCGTTATCAAGGTGCCGAGATCTTGCTCACCCGCGCCAATTTCGGCTGCGGCAGTTCGCGTGAGCATGCGCCTTGGGCCTTGCTCGACTATGGTTTCAAGGCCATCGTCGCCGAGTCGTTCGCCGATATCTTTTTCAATAACTGTTTCAAGAACGGCATCCTGCCCATCGTGCTGCCATCTTCGGAAATCGAAACGCTGGTCCAGCAGGTTGAGGCAACGCCGGGCTACAAGCTGGTGGTCGATCTGCCAGCTCAGGCGGTGGTTCGCCCGGATGGCCACGGCATTCCCTTCCAGATCGACGCATTCCGCAAGGAGTGCCTGTTGAACGGTTGGGATGATATTGGCCTGACCCTGCGCCATGCCGAAAAAATTCGTGAATTCGAGGCCAAACGCCGTGTCGAACAGCCGTGGCTGTTCTCCTGATAAGGAATAGAAATGAAGATTTGTGTTTTGCCGGGTGACGGCATCGGTCCGGAAATCATG
>CAMKYP010000267.1 GCA_946477505.1 uncultured Dechloromonas sp.
CGTTGGCCGGCAAACCAGTGCGGCAGATGGCAGGCGTTCGACGGGCAACGCGCCGCTGCCGATCTGGCTGCTGCACGCTTCGATAGTGACCACGCCCTGGCCGGTGAGGGCGGCTTGCATGGCGGGCAGTACCCGTTCGGCGAGTGCCGTGATGTCGGCCAGCGGACGAGTGAGCAGGCGCAGCGTCGGCAGGCGTTCGGCCAGGCGGTCCGGATCGCGATACAGGCGTAACGTAGCCTCCAGCGCGGCGAGCGTGGTCTTGCCGACGCGCAGGGCGCGTTTCAGCGGGTTTTTCTTGATCTTGGCGATCAAGTCCTTGCGGCCAACGATGAGTCCGGCCTGCGGGCCGCCAAGCAGCTTGTCCCCGGAGAAGGTGACGATGTCGGCACCGGCTGCCAGTGCCTGCTGCGGCGTCGGCTCCGGCGGCAGGCCGTAGGCGGCAAAGTCGGTCAGCGTGCCGCTGCCCAGATCGACCAGGAAAGGCAGGCCGGCAGCATGGGCGATGTCGGCGACGGCTTTCTCATCGACCGACTTGGTGAAGCCGGTCACCGCGTAGTTGCTGGTGTGCACCTTCATCAACAGCGCCGTCTTCGGGCCGATGGCCTCGGCGTAATCCTTGTCGTGCGTGCGGTTGGTCGTGCCGATCTCGTGCAGGCGAACCTGGGCGCGGCGCATCACGTCGGGAATGCGGAAGGCGCCGCCGATCTCGACCAATTCGCCGCGCGAGACGACGGCCTCCTTGCCCTGGGCCAGCGCATTCAGGCAGAGCAGAACCGCTGCCGCATTGTTGTTGACGATGGTGGCGGCAATATCCGGTGAACCGCCGGCCACCAGTTCGGCGAGCAGGCCGGAAACGAGGTCGTCGCGGTCGCCGCGACCGCCGGAGGCAAGGTCGTATTCCAGCGCGCAGGGGGAACGGGCGGCCTCGACCATCAGCGCGATGGCTTCCTCGGCCAGTTGGGCGCGGCCGAGGTTGGTGTGCAGCACGGTGCCGGTCAGGTTGATCACCGGCCGCAGGTTGGCACGGCCGGCAGCGTCGGCGCGTCGGCGAATGGCGGCGAGCAGGGCGGTATCGTCGGGCAGCGGCAGGCCGTGCTTCAGCCCCTCGCGGGCGGCGGCCAGTTCGGCGCGGACGCAGCCGGTAACCAGTTGCCGACCGTGGATTTCGATCGTATCGGAGAGTTGCTGCAGGACGCGGTCGACCGCGGGAAGGCGTTTGATGTCGTTCATGGTTTTTCGCCCGGACCGGGCAGAAAGGTGGAGGGAAGGGTGAGTGGTCTACTTCGTGATTGGCGGAACAAATGAAAGTGCTGGATTTGTGTTCCTGGCTAGGCGCGAACCGCAGCGATAGCCGAAGCTATCGCGAGGATGACCGTAGGGAATGCAGAGCGGAGCAACAACGCCAGGGGCACAAAGACAAGCTTTCATGTTTCGTTAATTGCGAAGCAGACCACACTAGCCGCTATGCGCGCCGATGAGGAGCAGGTTGGGGCCGGAGCGCTCGTAGCCGGCTTCGTCGACCAGCATGTCGAGGGCCAGGGTGGCGAGGTCGTCGGCCACCGGGTCTACATTCGGGTCTTTTTCCTGATAGACGATCTTCAGGTAGCTCTTGCAGGCGTCGCAGGTTTCGGCGCGGACGGCGCCCTTGCTGCCCTCGACTTCGTGCAGGGCGACTTCCTTGTCGGTGTCGCAGGCGGTGCAGGTGGCGCGCGGCACGTTCCACTCGGTATTGCACAGCGCGCAGTGAAGGTAGCGCAGGTTGTTGATGGTGGAGCCGAGGCGGACGATGCTGGCTACCGGCAAGCTGCCGCAGCAGGGGCAGACGCCGTGGCTGTCGAGTTTTTGCAGGTGGCTGGCGTCGAGCTGGCTGGCCAGTTGCGTGAATACCGCTTGCAGCGCGGCAGCAACGAACGGCAGTTCGGCGGCGTGGGCCATGTCCGGTTCGCCATTGAGCAGCATATCGGCCAGGCGTTCGAGTTCGTTTTCCGGGGCGGCGAGGAGCTTCTTCAGCGCAGCCTGGCCGCCTTCGGGGGCGCTGCTTTCCAGTTGCTGCACGATTTGCCGCAGCGCGATGCGCCAGGCAGCCGGGCGCGGCAGCGACGAGGCGTTCAACGGGGGCATGCCGTGCGTGCGGGCCTGTTCGAGGGTTGCCGCATCGGGCAGTTGCAGCACAGGGAGGCTCTTGATGACTTCGTGCTGGGCGCGGCTCACGTCACCCAGGAAGGTCAGCCATTCGGACAGGCTGTGCTGTTCGGCCAAGGTGGCGAAACGATTTGCCCGGTCGGCAAAAAGCGTGGATGTAACCGGCAGCAGGATGGGGGCGGCTTCTTCGGTCGGCGGGTGGAAGTCTATCGGTTGGCTTTGCATGGTGCTGTCGTTATTCCGGTTTGTCGTGTTCGGCGTGTGTTTCAAAAAAACGGGGGGATGCGGAATATTCCCCGCAGAGCCCCCAAAGACGCAAGGTAAAACGGTTGCCGCATCGCCCCCGCCGGAGCGGGAGCGATGGGTGTGCCTTATCTTCAGGTCATTTGCCGGTGACCTGACGATACCAGCCACGGTGATGCTGCTTGGCCCAGGCGCGGGTGACCGTACCGTACCACATGGCGCGGATGGTGCCCTTGACCCAGATGGCGGCATAGACGTGGACCATGATCAGGGCGATCATGACGGCGCCGGCAGCGGCATGTACGACGGCACCGAGGCGGACTACGGTGATGTCGAAGCCGAACCAGGCGCGCCAGATGGCGAGGCCGGAGACCGTCATCAGCAGCATGCACACGGCCAGCGCCCAGAACATGACTTTCTGGCCGCCGTTGTACTTGCCTTGTTCCGGCATGTCGTGGTCGTTGCCATCCACCATGTTCTTCGCCTTGGCCAGCCATTCCTTGTCCGCCGGCGTCATCTTGTTCAGATGCTTGAAGCGGATGAAGATGGCCAGGAAGGATACCGCCATCAGCACCCCGAGGTAGGGGTGGATGATGCGGGCCCAGGTCGGGCCACCGAACAGCTGGGTCAGCGGAAAGAAGGCCGGATGGAAGAAAGCCAGGCCGGAGAGCGCGAGCAGGATGAAGCTGATGCCCACGACCCAGTGGTTGGCCCGTTCCTGGGGCTCGTAACGCTTGAGGTCTTTCGGATCGCGGATCATTTTGCTTCCTCCTTGTCTTCACGTTCGATCTCGTCCTCGATCTCCTTCGAGACTTCGTTCGGACCCTTGGTGACGTAATGGAACAGGCTGCCCAGGGCCACGCCGGCCAGAGCCAGGGTGGCGAGCGGCTTGGCGAAGCCCTTCCACAGCGAGACCAGCGGGCTGATCGACGGGTTTTCCGGCAGGCCGGCGTACAGGTTCGGCTTGTCCGCGTGGTGCAGCACGTACATGACGTGCGTGCCGCCCACCCCTTGCGGGTCGTACAGGCCGGCCTGGTCGTAGCCGCGTTCCTTGAGATCCTCCACGCGCTTGGCGGCGTAGTCCTTCATGTCCTCCTTCGAACCGAACTGGATTGCACCCGTCGGGCAGGCCTTGGCGCAGGCCGGAGCCTGGTTGACGGCCACCCGGTCGGAGCACAGCGAGCACTTGTAGGCCTTGCTGTCTTCCTTCGAGATGCGGGGAACGTTGAACGGACAGCCGGTCACGCAGTAGCCGCAGCCGATGCAGTTTTCCTGGTGGAAATCGACGATGCCGTTGCTGTACTGGATGATCGCGCCCGGGGCCGGACAGGCCTTCAGGCAACCGGGGTCGGAACAGTGCATGCAGCCGTCCTTGCGGATCAGCCACTCCAGCTTGTTGTTCTGTTCGACCTCGGTGTAACGCATGACCGTCCACGACTTGGCCGACAGGTCCATCGGGTTGTCGTACACCCCGTGGCAGTTGCCGACTTCGTCGCGGATGTCGTTCCATTCGGAACACGCTACCTGGCAGGCCTTGCAGCCGATACAGGCGGAAACGTCGATGAGTTTGGCGATCTCGACCGTTTGCCGCACTTGCGTGGACGGCGTCGTGGTCGCGGAGCGCTGTTTGATGTCTAGCGATTGCAGTGCCATATCAGCGCTCCTTTATGCCTTCTCAATGTTAACGAGGAACGCCTTGTACTCCGGCGTCTGCGTATTGGCGTCGCCCACGAACGGCGTCAAGGTGTTGGTGATGAAGCCAGGCTTCGTCGCCCCCTTGAAACCGTAGTGGATCGGAATGCCGATGGTGTGCACCTTCTTGCCATCGACATCGAGCGCCTTGATGCGCTTGGTCACCACCGCCACGCCCTTGATAAAGCCGCGGTTGGAGCGGATCTTGACCTTGTCGCCGATCGCGATGCCCTTTTCCTTGGCCAGTTCCTCGCCAATTTCCACGAACTGTTCCGGCTGCATGATCGCGTTGATCTTGCTCTGCTTGGTCCAGTAGTGGAAATGCTCGGTCAGGCGGTAGGTGGTCGCCACGTACGGGAAGTCCTTGGCCGTGCCGAACGCTTCCATGTCGCCCTTGTACACGCGGGCCGCGGGGTTGGCGCGGGCCTTCGGGTTCTTCGGGTGCATCGGATTGGTGTCGAGCGGGCTTTCGAACGGCTCGTAGTGCTCGGGGAACGGACCTTCGGCCATCAGTCCGAGACTGAACAGGCGGCCGACGCCTTCGCCGGTCATGATGAAAGGCATGACGTTCTGGTCGGGCGCGGCATCCGGACGCATGTCGGGGATGTCGTTGCCACCCCACTTGTCGCCCAGCCACTTGAGCACGGTACGCTTCGGATCCCATGGCTTGCCGGAAAGATCGGCCGAGGCACGGTTGTACAGGATGCGGCGGTTAACCGGCCAGGCGAAGCCCCAGTTCAGCGTCTGGCCGAGGCCGGACGGATCGCTGTTGTCGCGCCGTGCCGACAGGTTGCCGGCCTGCGACCAGACGCCGCAATAGATCCAGTTGCCGCAGGTGGTCGAACCGTCGTCGCGCAGCATGGCGAAGCTTGGTAGCTGCTCGCCGGCCTTGACCAGCACCTTGGTCGGATCTTTGGGATCAAGCACATCGGCCAGTGCCTTGCCGTTGAACTCCATCATCAGTTCTTCCGGCGACGGCTTGGTCGGGATGCGATAAGCCCAGGTCAGCTTCTGGATCGGCTCCGAGTAGGCGCCGCCATCCTTGGCGTACATGTCCTTGAGTTTCAGGAACAGGTTGGCCAGGATTTCGGTGTCGTCCTTGGCATCGCCCGGCGCGTCGGCAGCCTTCCAGCGCCACTGGATGACGCGGCCGGAGTTGGTGAAACTACCGGTCGTTTCGGCAAACAGCGTGGCCGGCAGGCGGAACACCTCGGTCTTGATTTCCTCTGGCTTGACGTCGTTGAACTCGCCGTGCGGTTTCCAGAATTCCGAGGTATCGGTCGCCAGCGGGTCCATGACCACCATGTACTTCAACTTGGCCAGCGCGTCGCCCACCTTCTTCTTGTTGGCGACGGATGCGAGCGGGTTGAAGCCCTGGCACAGGAAGCCGTTGATCTTGCCCTGGTACATCTGGTCGAAGATCGACAGCACGTCGGACGCGCCCGACAGCTTGGGCATGAAGTCGTAGGCGAAGCCGTTGTCCTTGTTGGCGGCATCGCCCCACCAGGCCTTGTGCAGGCTGACGTACCACTTTGACAGGTTCTGGCCATAGTTCATCTGGCCCGGACGCAGCAGCTTCGGCGTCTTCTTGTCGAGGAAGGTCTTCAGGTCGGGTTCGGCATCGGTCGGCACCGCCAGATAACCCGGCAGGTTCTGGGCGTAGAGCGCGAAATCGGTGATGCCCTGGACGTTGGCGTGGCC
>CAMKYP010000268.1 GCA_946477505.1 uncultured Dechloromonas sp.
GTACTTGAAGGCGTAGGTCATTTCGTCGAGCACGACGAGGCCGATCTCCGGATTGCTCAAATGGCCGCAGGCCACCTCCCAGGCGGCCTGTGCGGCCCGCGCATCGCGCTCCTTGTCCTGGGTTTCCCAAGTGAAGCCCTCGCCGCCGACGTGCCATTGCACATCCGGCTGGCGGCGGAAGAACGCTTCCTCGCCCGTATCCGAGCGGCCCTTGACGAACTGGACGACGCCAACTTTCAGGCCATGGCCCAAGGCGCGGGCGACGACGCCGAAGGCCGCACTCGACTTGCCCTTGCCGTTGCCGGTGTTGATCACCAGCACGCCGCGCTCTTCCTGCGCTGCCGCGATCTTGTCATCGACGACGGCTTTCTTTTTCTGCATGCGTTGTTCGTGGGTCACGGTCATTTTTCTATTCCGGGATGAAGCAGCGATGGCCGCGATCTTCGATCTGCCGCAGGCCGTAGCCGTAGAGTTCGGACAGCGTTGCCGCCGTCAGGATGTTGTCGACGGTACCCAGGCGGGTTTGTCCATCGCCATAAACGAGCAGGGCATGGTCGCAGAAGCGGTGGGCCAGTGCCGGGTCGTGCAGGACCATGACGACGCCGGCTCCGCCGTCGCGCGCCGCACCGACAAACAGTTCGAGGGCGGCCATCTGGTGGTTGAGGTCGAGGTGGGACAGCGGTTCGTCGAGCAGGTAGAGCGGCGCCGCCTGGGTCAGCAATGTAGCGATGGCCAGGCGCTGGCGCTCGCCGCCGGACAAGGTATGGATCTGGCGCCCTTCCATGCCGGCCAGGCCGACCGCCCGCAAGGCGCTGCGGGCGAGGTCTGCGTCCTTCGTGCTTTCCCAATCCCAACGCCCGAGATGCGGATGGCGCCCGGTCAGTGCGGTTTCCAGCACGGTCGAGCCGAACGGGTCGTTCTGGAACTGGCCGAGCCAGGCCCGGCGCAACGCCGCCTGGCGCGGATGCAGCAAAGCCGCATCTTCGCCGTCGAGCAGCACCGCCCCACCGGCGGGTTTGCGCAGGCCGGCCAGCGTCGACAGCAGGGTGGACTTGCCGGCCCCGTTGCGGCCGAGGATGGCCAGGCGTTCGCCAGCCGCGAGACTGAGGTCGAGGTGGTCGATAATCGTCTTGTCGCCGACCGCGACGCGCAGTTGCCGGGCTTCGAGCAGTGGGGCGCTCATTTCGGCTGTCTCGACAACAGGAAGAGGAAGACCGGTACGCCGATCAGTGCCGTCAATACACCGACAGGCAGCTGCTGTGGGGCGATCAGCGTGCGGGCCAGCGTATCGGCGAGCACCAGCAGCGAGCCGCCGGCCAGTACCGAGGCCGGCAGCAGCAGGCGTTGGTCGTTGCCGGTGGCCAGGCGCACCAGATGCGGTACGACCAGGCCGACGAAACCGATCGAACCGGCCGTGGTGACTGATGCGGCGGTTGCCAATGAGGCGAGCAGGTAGATCGCGTAGCGCAGCCGGTCTACTGCGACGCCCAGCGCCTGCGCCTGCATCATGCCGCGCGACAGCAGGTTCAGCTCGCGGGCGAAAGGCATGGCCAGCCCCAGCGCGACGCCCAGTGTGAGCAGGGCCGGCCACCACTGCGCGCTCTGGCCAAGGTCGCCCATCAGCCAGAACAGCATGCCGCGCAGCTTGTGCTCCTCGGCGATGGCCAGCATCAACGCGACCAGCGCACCGCAGCCGGCGGCGACGATGACGCCGGTCAGCAGCAGGCGCGTCTGCGTCCAGCTGCCGTCGCCGTGCGCCAGCCCGAAGACGACGAACATCGCGCCGAGGGCACCGACGAAAGCCAGCCCGTCGACGCCGATTAGCGGCAGACCGATCATGATGGCGAACATCGCGCCCACCCCGGCACCACCGGAAATACCCAGCACGTAAGGGTCGGCCAGCGGGTTGCGCAACAGTACCTGCATCAGCGCCCCGGCCAACGCCAGCAAGCCTCCGCAGGCAAAGCCGGCAATGGCACGCGGCAGGCGCAGCTGCAATACGATCTCGCTACCGCCGCCGTCACCGCCCAGCAGCGCGGCGAGCACGTCGGCGCAGGAAACCTTGAAACTACCCGCCGTCAGCGCGAATCCGAAACTCACCCCGGCCAGCAGCACAAGGCCGGCGAGAATCAAGGTGGCGCGTTGGCGGGTGGGCATTGCGTCAGTGTCAGAAGGCGTATCGGCCGGTTAAGAACAAGGCCCGGCCATCTGCCGGGTAGTAGTACGTATCGCTTCTGAATGCAGAATAGCCGGCAAACGGAGAGTATTTCTTATCGGTGGCGTTCATCAGCTTGGCGCTGACTTGCCAGGGTTTGAAGTCCCAGGTGGCTTGCAAATCCAGTGTTGTGTATCCGCCGAGGGTGCCGTGGGTATTGTCGAAGTCACTTCCGTAGCGGCGTTCGCCGGTGTGATGGAGCATCGCGGAGTACGTCCCGACGCTGCCGGTTTTCAGTATGGCCTGAACGTTCCCCTGATGGCGCGCGACGAGCGGAACGGCCTTGTTCATGTAGGCACCTTCACGGAATTTCGCATCAATATAGGCGTAGTTTGCCTTCAGGGTCAGTAGCCCGTTGACTTGCCAGTCGCCCTCGACTTCCATTCCGTCACGGCGGGTGGGGGCGAAGTTGATGTTGGCGAAAAGTGCCCCGTCGTAGCCGATTTCATCTTTCAGGTCGAGGCGGTAAAGGGATGCCCTGAGCGATGTTGTCGAGCCACGGATTTGTCCGCCGATTTCATGGATGGTGCCGTGTTGGGGGCGCAGATCACCCGCAAAAACAGGCTTGCCAAAGGCATCGGAACCGAAAAGTTCATCGGTGTTTGCGAAACGGAAGGTCTTGCCGGTCTTGCCAAAGAGGCGCCAGGTTTCCTTCGCATAGGTGATCCCGACGTCGTAGGCGCTGCGCGTGCGTGTCGAGCTGCCTGACATGGTTGGCGAGAACCAGGGAGCGTAGGCATCCTGGTTGGCGGATTGCCGGACGGTTTGCTCACGATAGCCGGTTGTCAGGTTGAGATTGGAGGTCAGGCTCGTGATGTTCTGGAAATACCAGGCCGCGCTCGTTTGCGCAGCCCCCTGGTTGTGGGGCTGCCTCGGTTGATCGAACTGACGCTGCTGTCGTAGTAGTCATATCCGAATACGGTTTCGCTCTGTTGCCCCATCAGGCCGTGTTGCCAACGGACTCGAGGCGTAAACGAAACGGTGTCGCGAGTACGGTCGCTGAAATAAGACGATTTCACATAGCTCGACTTGAGATTCTGGTGATCGACGCCCACTTCGGCTTCGATAGTTACGTCTTTGCCCAAGCGATAGCTGACACCCGGACGAATTTTGTAGCCATCACGTTCCTGCGTGTCATACGGTGTCGCCGTGCCGCGCGGATCATTCCGGTAGGCGGCGCTCAGCCGATTGCCGGGCAGCCCGGCCGATTCCTGATAGGCTGCATAGTCGACGAACAGCTCCCCGTTGCCCAGCCAGAGACCCGCCCGGCCTTTGGCTACCTTTTGATCCTGCTGACTGTTCTGGCGGTAGCCATCGGTCGATGCTTCGCTGGCGAAAAGATTGAAGTATCCCCTTTCGCCACCGGTGCCGAATTCGCCGGACAGGCTTTGGAAGTGCCGGCTGCCCACCGTGGCAGCGATATTTGCCCGCGGCTTTGCCGATTTGTTGGTGACGATGTTGATGACACCCCCGGTGGCACCGTCGCCATACAGTACCGAACCCGATCCCCGCATGATTTCGATACGCTCAATGCCGGATAGTGGAATGGCCGACCAGATGATGCTGCCCATGTCGGCTGGGTTCATGCGCATCCCATCGACCAGAATCAGCGTGTTACTGGTTGCGGTCGAACCGAATCCTCGCATGTCCACAGTGGCGTCCATGCCCAAGGGGCCATAAAGAGGGCGGCTTTCGATGCCGGCAACCGATTTAAGCAGTTCCGGGAGGTTTGTGGCGGGAATATTACGCAGATCGTCGCGAGTCAGGACGGATACATTGGCTGGAATCTTGGGATCAGCTTCAGCAAAACGGGTCGCAGTGACAACCACGGTGTCAAGTTCGCTGGATTGTGCCTGAGCTTGGCCGGCAAGTACGGAAATGGCGGCTGCAACGGCAGCACGATGACGAATCGGATGCATGACTTTCCTTTCCCGGCAGGCGTCCCCGCATACCGGATCAGTATTGAACGGAAAGCGCGACGGGATGGCCGAGGGCGGGCACAAGCCACTTCCCCGTGGCGCTTCCAATGGGCGTGTCAGGCCGGTATCCGGGCTTGCAAGTCTTGACGTATCGCCTTCCCAGGAAAACCCCAGTGGCCTCGTGATACGCCCGCACTTGCTTACCGTTGCGGGGGCAGCAGCGGAATGGTCTGTTTTGAGACGCACCGCTTTCCCGTTTAACTGCAGTTGGAGAATCCTCCTGCAGCACCTGAGACGGCCGGCATTTTACATTTATCTTGGCGCCGAGGCATCTGCCGATTTGCGGCATACTGCTATAAACCACTTTGAGAATAAAGGCTTAGTCCTTGACCATGCGGCGTTTTAGCCTCTATAGTGCGCGCCATGAACGCTGAAATTGAATCGCTTGAAGCCAAGATCGAGCAGGTAATCGCCCTGGTTCACCAGTTGCGTGCCGAGAACGAGGTTTTGCGAAACCAGATGGTCGCTGCCGAGGCCGAGCGGTTGCATTTGCGTCAGACCATGACCGCTGCGCGCGAGCGTCTCGAAGGCCTGATGGACAAGATTCCCGAGGATGCCTGAGATGAGTCTGGAGCCGAATTTCCTCGACGTGAAGATCATGGGGCGCGAATACCGTGTCGCCTGCGGCCCGGAAGAGCGCGATGCACTGCTTGCTGCGGTCGATCTGGTTGACGGCAAGATGCGCGAGATCGCCCAGCGTACCAAGAACACCATCGCTGAACGCGTTGCCGTCATGGCTGCGCTCAACATCGCCCACGAGCATCTTTCGGGAGCCGCAACGGGTGAGCAAAAAGAGTTTGCGGAAGCGGTTGATACTTCCGAAACGAAGCGTAGAATCGGAGACATGGGAGCGCGGCTGGATGCCGTGCTGGCGCCTCAGCAACGTCTGGACATCTGATTCCCGACGTTTCTGGCGTCACCCGCCGAGTGTTCCCTGCGGTGTTTGTTAAGGCCATACATTCCTTGAACCAATGCTGATTGGCATCGGTTGCGGACCGTTGAAACCGCTGTTGTGCGCGCTCTTTATCGAGTGTGCCTGATGCGGGAGGAAAGCAGCCACTCTGAACCCAGGTTCAGGATGCCGGCCTGACGGCACTCGCGGGGGCCTGTATTTGCAGTAAGAGAAACGGGTGGCAGATTCGTCTGCCGCCCGTTTTCATTTCTGGGATTCAAGCAATGCAATACTGGTTGATGAAGTCAGAACCTGATGAAGTTTCCATCGACGATCTGGCACGTCTGGGCACTGTTCCGTGGTTCGGGGTGCGCAATTATCAGGCGCGCAATTTCATGCGCGATGCGATGAAAATCGGCGATCTTGCGCTCTTCTATCATTCGGGTTGCACCGAGCCCGGTATTGCCGGTATTTGCGAGGTATGTTCGGAGCCTTATCCGGATGCGACCCAGTTCGATCCATCCAGCCCTTACTATGACCCGAAATCCCCGCCGGAGAAACCTCGCTGGTTGTTGCGCGATGTCCGTTTCGTGCGCAAGACACGCTATCTGCCGCTGGGCGAACTGCGTGCGCATGCGGAACTTGCTAACATGCGCCTCCTTGCCCGCG
>CAMKYP010000269.1 GCA_946477505.1 uncultured Dechloromonas sp.
GACCCGTATACCAACTTCATCGCTACCCACGAAAAGAACAGCATCGTGCGCGCTACCGTCAAGACGGTGGATGCCCGTGGTGCCGTGCTGACACTGGATGGCGAGAACGAAGGTTACCTGCGTGCTTCCGAGTTCTCGCGTGATCGTATCGACGACCTGTCGCAACACCTGAAGGTGGGTGACGAAGTCGAAGCCATGATCATCAACGTGGATCGCAAGACCCGTGGCATCAACCTGTCCATCAAGGCCAAGGACAATGCCGAACAGCACGAAGCGATGCAGAAGCTGGCTTCTGACTCTGCCTCCGCTGCTTCCGGTACGACCAACCTGGGTGCCCTGCTGAAGGCCAAACTCAACCAACAAGGCTGATAAGGCACTAGCATGACCAAATCCGAGCTCATCGCCCGACTGGCGGAGCGGTTTCCGCAGTTGGTGGCGAAGGATGCTGATTTTGCGGTCAAGATGATTCTCGATGCGATGTCCGAAGCGCTGGTGCGCGGGGATCGCATCGAGATCCGCGGATTCGGCAGCTTTGCGCTCAACTACCGGCCACCGCGTGTTGGACGCAACCCCAAGTCGGGGGAGAAGGTCAGTGTGCCGGCCAAATGGGTTCCCCATTTCAAGGCCGGAAAAGAGTTGCGCGAACGGGTCGATCAGATGATCTGACGCCGGGCTTGGCTCACAATGTGGTAGATTTGGGGCGGTGAATGATTTCACTGCCCCTTTTTATTGAATGTCATGACAGCATTGACTTGGGCCATCCGGCTTATCATTTTTATTTTTTTGGTGGTGTTTGCTGCACAGAACACCGATCCGGTCAGCCTGAGGCTTTTGCCGGGACAAATCTGGCAGGCGCCGCTGGTGCTTGCTTTGCTCGCTTTTTTCGTCGGTGGCGTGATCATCGGGGCCCTTTCTTTGCTCGGTGTGCTCTTTCGTCAGCGGCGCGAGATTTCCCGATTGAAAAAGGCGGCTGCGCGCCAGCCGCAAGCGCCAAGTATTGAAACGCCACCTGCCGTATGAGTGATGTTGTCGATTACTGGCAGTTGCTGCTGATCCCGCTTTTTTTTGGCCTGGGCTGGGCAGCTGCGCGCGTTGATATGCGGCAGGTCGTTCACGAGTCACGGGCGTTGCCGCGGTCATATTTTCAGGGCTTGAATTTCCTGCTCAACGAGCAGCCCGACAAGGCTATCGATTCCTTCCTCGAGGTTGCCAAGGTCGATTCCCAAACTGTCGAACTGCATTTCGCGCTAGGCAATCTTTTTCGCCGTCGTGGTGAAACCGAGCGGGCCATCCGCATGCACCAGAACCTGATTGATCTTCCCGATCTGGAGGAACGTGTCCGCCTGCAGGCACTCTTGGAATTGGGGCAGGATTACCTGAAGGCCGGCTTGCTCGATCGTGCCGAGGAAATCTTCAACAAGTTGCTGGGCACCTCGTTCGAGGAAGAGGCCAAGCGTAACCTGCTGGAGATTTACCAAGTCGGGAAGGAATGGCTGAAAGCTGTCGAGATCGCTCGCGAACTGCCCGATGTCGCCTCGCATCGTGAAATTGCCGAGTACTACTGCGAGCTGGCGGCCAACGAAATCATGCGCTCGCATCCTGACGAGGCGCGCCAGTATCTCGATATTGCCATGCAGGAAAACCGCAAGTGCGTGCGGGCCAGCCTGCTCCAAGGTGATCTCCTCCTTCAGGAGGGGAAGCCGCTGGAGGCAATCGAGGCCTGGCAGCGCATAGAGCAGCAGGATCCGGCCTATCTGGCGTTGGTTGCCCAGCGCTTGTTGGAGACCTATCGCAAGCAAGGGCGCTTGTCGGAAGGCGTTGCCCTGTTAAGTGGTTACCTTGAGCGCTATCCATCGCTGGATCTCCTTGAAGTCGTCTATCAACTGGTGCTTGAGAGCGAAGGGTCCGAGGCGGCTTATCGTCTGGTGCGTGCCGAATTGCAGCGCAATCCGACCTTGCTTGGCCTCGAGAAGCTGATGAGTGCGCGACTGCCGCTGGCGGCGCCCGAGGTCAGGCCGGATGTTGAACTGGCGAAGAGCATCATCCAAGGCTATACCAAGCGCCTGTCGCGCTATCGGTGCGATAATTGCGGCTTCAAGGCTCGCCAGTTCTACTGGCGCTGTCCCGCCTGCGGCGGCTGGGAAACCTATCCGCCGCGTCGTGGCGAAGAATTCGATCAATCCCTGTAGGAAATTTCATGAAAATTACTGTTGTCGGTACCGGTTATGTCGGTCTGGTCAGTGGTACCTGCCTGGCGGAAGTGGGCAATGACGTGCTTTGCCTGGATGTCGATCCGGAAAAGATCCGTATCCTTGAAGAGGGCGGTATCCCGATCTATGAGCCGGGTTTGCAGGAAATGGTCCGTCGTAACGTTGCGGCTGGTCGCCTGCATTTCACTACCGATGTCGAAAAGGCTGTCCAACATGGCACCGTCCAGTTCATCGCGGTCGGCACGCCGCCCGATGAAGACGGCTCGGCCGACCTGCAGTACGTCCTTGCCGCCGCCCGCAATATTGGTCGCCTGATGACCGATTACAAGGTCGTTGTCGACAAGAGCACGGTGCCGGTCGGCACCGGCGCCAAAGTCCATGCGGCCATTGCTGACGAGTTGCAGAAGCGTGGTGTCAGCACGCCGTACAGCGTCGTGTCGAATCCCGAATTTCTCAAGGAAGGCGCAGCAGTCGAAGATTTCATGCGCCCCGACCGCATCGTTGTCGGTGCCGAGGATGAGCAGGCCATCCACCTGATGCGCGCCCTGTATGCGCCGTTCCAGCGCAACCACGAGCGCCTGATCGTCACCGACATCAAGAGTGCCGAACTGACCAAGTACGCCGCCAACGCCATGCTGGCGACGCGTATCAGCTTCATGAACGAATTGGCCAACCTGGCAGAAGTATTGGGTGCCGACATCGAAATGGTCCGCCAGGGCATTGGTTCCGACCCGCGTATCGGCTATCACTTCCTGTACCCGGGTTGCGGCTACGGCGGTTCGTGCTTCCCAAAGGACGTCAAGGCACTGATCAAGACTGCTCAGGATGATGCCAATATCACCCTCAAGGTGCTGACTGCTGTCGAGGAAGCCAACGATGCGCAGAAACATGTGCTGACAAAGAAGATCCAGCAGAAGTTCGGCGACCTCAAGGGCAAGCATTTCGCCCTGTGGGGCCTGGCCTTCAAGCCGAACACCGACGACATGCGAGAAGCCCCGAGCCGTGAGTTGATCGCCGACCTGTTCGCGGCAGGCGCCACGGTTTCTGCCTACGACCCGGTCGCCATGCACGAAACGCAGCGTATCTTTGGCGACGAAGCGCGCCTGACCTACGCCGACAGTCCGATGGCGGCGCTTGACGGTGCGGACGCCCTAGTCATCGCCACCGAGTGGAAGGAGTTCCGCAGCCCGGATTTCGAAGCGATCAAGGCGACACTGAAGAATCCGGTCATTTTTGATGGCCGCAACCTGTACGACCCGAAGTTCGTGCGCAATTCGGGCATCGAGTATTTCGCCATCGGGCGCTAAGAGAAGGACAGCATGCTGGAAAAGGTTTCGCAGGTTCGCCTGCTCGTGGTTGGCGACGTAATGCTGGATCGCTACTGGTTCGGCGATGTGAGCCGGATTTCTCCGGAAGCACCGGTGCCGGTGGTCAAGGTCGAGCGCCAGGAAGAGCGTCTTGGCGGTGCCGCCAACGTGGCGCGCAATGCGGCCTCGCTGGGCGCTGTAACGGCGCTGCTGTCGGTCGTTGGTAACGACGATGCGGGGCGTTCGCTGGCTCGCCTGCTCGAGGAGGGACTGATCGATGCCGGCCTGCACATCGATGACGATATCGACACCATCGTCAAACTGCGCGTAATCGGCCGCCAGCAGCAATTGTTGCGGATCGACTTCGAGATACCGCCGTCGCACGAGATCCTGCAAGCCAAGTTGGCCGATTTCGAGCGTCGGGTAGCCGATGCCGATGTGGTTATCCTGTCCGATTACGGCAAGGGCGGCCTGACTCACATTGCCGAGATGATCCGCATTGCCCGCGCGGCCGACAAACCCGTTCTGGTCGATCCCAAGGGCGATGAATGGGGCAAGTACGCCGGGGCGACGGTGATTACGCCGAATCGTTCCGAACTGAAGCAGGTGGTCGGCAGCTGGAAGAGCGAGGAAGAACTGGTCGCCAAGGCCACCAAGCTGCGCGGCGAACTGGGCCTGGAGGCCTTGCTCGTTACCCGCAGCGAGGAGGGAATGACACTTTTCGCCGACGAGGTCCATCATCAGCCGGCTCAGGCGCGCGAGGTGTTCGATGTTTCCGGTGCCGGCGATACCGTCATCGCCACGCTGGCTGTCATGCTCGCTGCCGGTGCCGACTGGGCCGAAGCCATCCGGGTCGCCAACATCGCCGCCGGCATCGTTGTCGGCAAACTGGGTACGGCGGTCGTCACCCGCCAGGAACTGCTCGCCGCCCTGTAAGGAGAAATATCATGTATTACGTCGTTACTGGCGCGGCCGGTTTTATCGGCTCTAATATCGTCAAGGCGCTGAATGAGCGCGGCATCACGAATATCATTGCTGTCGACAACCTGACCAAGGCCGACAAGTTCAAAAACCTGATCGACTGCGAAATCGCCGATTACCTCGACAAGCACGATTTCATCGAACGTATCCAGGCAGGCCATTACGACGGCGAGATCGAGGCTATCCTGCATGAAGGCGCCTGCTCCGACACCATGGAGACCGACGGCCGCTACATGATGGAGAACAACTACCGTTACTCGTTGATCCTGCTCGACTGGTGCCAGGACCAGGACGTGCAGTTCCTGTATGCCTCGTCGGCCGCCACCTATGGCGCCAGCAACGTGTTCAAGGAAGAGCGGCAGTACGAAGGGCCATTGAACGTCTACGGCTATTCCAAGTTCCTGTTCGACCAGATTGTCCGCCAGCGCCTGGAAAAGAACCCGTCGTCACAGATCGTCGGCTTCCGCTACTTCAACGTCTATGGTCCACGCGAAACGCACAAGGGGCGCATGGCTTCAGTGGCCTTCCACAACTACAACCAGTTCAAGTCCGAAGGCAAGGTCAAGCTGTTCGAGGGCTCGCACGGCTACGAGAACGGCGGCCAGATGCGCGATTTCGTGTTTGTCGGCGACGTTGCCAAGGTCAATCTTTTCTTCCTCGATCATCCCGAGAAGTCCGGCATCTTCAACCTGGGTTCCGGTCGGGCGCAGAGCTTCAACGATGTTGCCGTGGCGGCCGCCAATGGCTGCCGCAAGGCCAAAGGAGAGGCGCCGCTGTCACTGGCTGAACTCCGGGCGCAAGGCTTGCTCGAATACATTGCCTTCCCCGAAGCGTTGAAGGGCAAGTACCAGGCTTTCACGCAGGGTGATCTGACCAAACTGCGCGAAGCCGGCTACGAAGCGCCGATGGCCACGGTGGAGGAAGGTGTTTCCCAATATATCGAGTGGCTGCATCGCAATGTATAAAACCCTTCAGGATTTTGTCGGAAATACGCCGCTGGTGCGTCTGGTGCGCATCCCGGGGGCGGATAACGACCGGCGCGGCAACGTCATCCTCGCCAAGCTGGAAGGCAACAATCCGGCCGGCTCCGTCAAGGATCGCCCAGCGCTGTCGATGATCGTCCGGGCCGAGGCACGCGGCGATATCAAGCCGGGCGATACGTTGATCGAGGCCACTTCCGGCAATACCGGCATCGCGCTGGCCATGGCGGCGGCGATGAAGGGCTACCGGATGATCCT
>CAMKYP010000270.1 GCA_946477505.1 uncultured Dechloromonas sp.
GTCGGCATCAAGCTGGCCAAGAACCAGAAGAGTTCGCTGTTCCAGACCTATGTCCGCGACACCGGCGAAATCCTCAACGATCTGTCGATGCCGATCATGATCAACGGCCGTCACTGGGGCGGCGTGCGCATCGGATTCAAGACGGATCTGATCAAATAATCCGGCATAAAACCGGCAGCGGCCAAGCGCGTCCGAGCGCTTGGCCGCCAGTCCCAGCTCAGTCGCTCAGGCTACCGCAGCATTCGGACAAGCCTGCCAGATAGGCAGGCACACCGGCCTCGCCTTCCTGCGGCGCCCATGATGCCCGCTCCTCAGCAGACACCGGAACGTAGGGGCCGGCCTTGGCCTCGAAAAAGACGGTTCCCGGCGCCAGAGCAACTACCGTGTGATAGACGCCATGCGGAATATCCACCCCAAGCCGCTCGCCGCCTGCCTGTAGCACAAAACTGCGCTCCGGCTTGCCAAGTGCGTCGAAAAATACCACGCCCAGGCTACCGCGCAGGATCAGCAAAGTTTCATCCTTGCTAGGGCTGAGATGACGATGCGGCGGAACATAGGACTCCGGCTCCATGGCGATCAGCAAGCGATGCGCCGGATAATCGTTATCGGGATGGAAATTGCGGTGGACGCGCCGACGCGGCGATTGCCGGGCAGCGAGCTCCAGTTCGGACATCAGCGAACGATCGATCAGCGTGATCATTGATAGACGATCTCCACGTTTTCCGGCTGCAACCAGCCGCCCAAGGCTTCAAGCAGTGCATCGTCGAGGCGAACGCGGGCCGCTTCGCCCAGCACCATTTCGCACTCGGCAAGCTCGTTGCGATAACGGATGCGCACTGCCGCCGGGCCTGGCGCAAACGGTGAGAGCAGGGATTTCAGCTTGCCGACATCGGAATTTCCGTTCATCCGAAGCAGGAGATGCTTGGCGAAACGGGCGCGCGCCTCGCCCAGGGTCATCAGGCGCTCGGCGACGACGGCATTGCCGCCCGAGAACTCGTCATAGCGCACCTTGCCCTCGATGACCAGAATCTCATCGGTGACGATCTTGTCCCGCTCGGCCTCGAAGAGTTCGTTGAACACCGACACCTCGACCATCGCCGTGCCGTCGTCAAGCTGGACAAAGAGCATCTTGCCGCGCCGGGTCATCTGGGTACGGATGCCGACGACGATGCCGGCGATGTTGGTGAATTCCTTGGACGGCTCGAGACGGTTGAGCGGGCGGCGGATGAAGCGCGACAATTCCTTCTTGCTGGTGTTGTACGGGTGACCGGAGAAGAAGAAGCCGAGGGCCGTCTTTTCCTCCATCAAGCGGGTCTTTTCATCCCACGGACGCACGCTGACGTATTCCGGCGCATGTTCGTCGGCAACATCGGCAATATCGAACAGGCTGGTCTGCATGGCGTTGCGCTCGGCCTGCTCGGCAAAATCCATGGCCACGCCGACGGTCGCCAGCAATTTGGCGCGATCCGGCCCCGGCGCATCGCCGACAGTCAGCGGGGCGATGGCATCGAAGGCCCCGGCACGGATCAGCGCCTCGATGGTGCGGCGGTTGACCATGCGCTTGTCGCAGCGCTGGCAGAAATCGAACAGATCCTTGAACGGCCCGCCTTCCTCGCGCGCCTTGAGGATGACGTTGACCGCCTGCTCGCCGGTCCCTTTGACCGCCCCCAGGCCGTAGCGGATCGTTTCGCGGTCGACCGGCTCGAAGCGGTACTGCGAGGCATTCACATCCGGCCCGAGCATCTTCACCTTGTTGGCGATGGTGTCTTCGTAGAAGATTTTCACCGTATCGGTGTTGTCCATGTCGGACGACAGGGTCGCCGCCATGAACGCCGCGCAGTGGTAACGCTTGAGCCAGGCCGTGTGGTAGGTGACGACGGCGTAGGCCGCGGTGTGCGACTTGTTGAAGCCGTATTCCGCGAACTTGGTCATCAGGTCGAACAACTGCTCGGCGAGCGCCGGATCGTAGCCGCGCTCCTTGGCGCCGGCGGCGATGGTCTCACGGTGCTTGGCCATTTCTTCGGGCTTCTTCTTGCCCATCGCCCGGCGCAGCATGTCGGCGCCGCCCAGCGTGTAGCCGCCGATGATCTGCGAGATCTGCATGACCTGTTCCTGGTACACGATGACGCCGTAGGTCGGCGACAGACAGGCGGTCAGGTCGGGGTGGAAATAGTCGATCTTCTGCTGGCCTTTTTTGCGCAGAATGAAGTCGTCCACCATCCCGGAACCGAGCGGACCGGGGCGGTACAGCGCGAGCACAGCGATGATGTCTTCGAAACGGTCGGGCGCCAGCTTCTTGAGCAGCTTCTTCATGCCTTCCGATTCAACCTGGAAGATCGCCGTCGTATTGGCGTCCTTCAGTATCTGGTAGGCGCCGGGGTCTTCGAAGCCCAGACTCATCAAATCGAGCCGTTCGCCGGTCATCCGCTCGATGTATTTGAGCGCCAGCTCGATAATCGTCAGGTTGCGCAGGCCAAGGAAGTCGAACTTCACCAGCCCGGCCTTCTCGACATCGTCCTTGTCGAACTGCGACACCGGCGAGGCATCGGCGCCGGTCGCCTGGTAGATCGGGCAGAAGTCGGTGATCTTGCCCGGCGCGATGAGTACGCCGCCGGCGTGCATGCCGACATTACGGGTCAAGTCCTCCAAACGTCCGGCCAGGTCGAACAGTTCGCGGACGGTTTCGCCGTCGCCGTCGCCCTCCATCATTTCCCTGAGCTGCGGCTCCTGCTCCAGCGCCTCGGCCAGCGACACCGGCTTGTTCTGGACGATGGGAATCAGCTTCGAAATGCGGTCGCACATCGAATACGGCAGGCCGAACACGCGACCGACGTCGCGGATCACCGCCTTCGACGACATGGTGCCGAAGGTGGCGATCTGGCTGACCGCATCGGCGCCGTAATGTTCGCGGACGTACTCGATGACGCGCCAGCGGTTGTCCTGGCAGAAGTCGATGTCGAAGTCGGGCATCGATACCCGTTCCGGGTTCAGGAAGCGCTCGAACAGCAGGGCATAGGCCAGCGGATCGATATCGGTAATGCGCAGGCTGTAGGCAACCAGCGAACCGGCGCCGGAACCCCGGCCTGGCCCGACCGGGACGCCGTTCTTCTTGCCCCAGTTGATGAAGTCGGCCACGATCAGGAAGTAACCGGGGAAGCCCATCTGGACAATGGTGTTGCATTCGAAGGCCAGCCGCTCGTCGTATTCGGGGCGTCGCTGCTGACGAACCTCCGGGTCCGGATACAGCTCGGCAAGGCGGACCTCCAGGCCCTTCTTCGCTTCATCGACGAGAAATTCGTCGATGGTCATCCCCGGCGGAATCGGGAAATTGGGCAGGAAGTTCTTGCCCAGCGTCATTTCGATATTGCAGCGCTTGGCAATTTCCAGCGTGTTCTCGAGGGCTTCCGGCAGATCGGCGAAGAGCTCGATCATCTCGTCCTGCGACTTGAAGTACTGCTCTTCGGTATAAATCTTGGGCCGCCGGGTGTCGCCCAGAACGTAGCCCTCGGCGATGCAGACCCGCGCCTCGTGCGCCTGGAAGTCGTCACGATTCATGAACTGGATCGGATGCGTGGCCACCAGCGGAATACCAGTCTCCCCCGCCAAATCCGCCGTCTGCTGGACGATAGCCTCCTGCTGCGGCTGACCGTAGCGCTGCACTTCGAGATAGAAGGCGCCGGGAAAGATCGCCTCCCATGCCTTGGCGCGCTCGCCTGCCATTTCAAAATTGCCGTTCATCAGGGCTTCGCCAACATCGCCGAGATGAGCGCCGGACAGGGCGATCAGGCCATCGCAACCGACTTCGGAAAACCACTCACGGCGAATTTCGGCCCGGTCTCGCCGGCCTTCGACCAGATAGGCCTTGGTCAGCAGTTCGCAAAGCTGCTGGTAGCCCTTGCGGTTGCGCACCAGCAGCAGCAGGCGGCACGGATCCTCGGGGGCCTCCGGGTTGGCGATCCATACATCGGAGCCGGCAATCGGCTTCACCCCCTTGCCACGCGCTCCGGTGTAGATCTTGACCAGCCCGAAGAGATTACCGAGATCGGTCAGCGCCAGCGCTGGCATACCGTCGCCGGCAGCACGCTTGACGGCATCGCCGATGCGGACGATACCGTCAGTAATGGAGTATTCGGAATGGAGGCGGAGGTGGACGTAGCGCGGGGGATTCATAAGCGCAATTTTACTGCGCCCCAGGCTGCGCAGACGATCCGTTCGTCAGGGGGATTCGATGGAGCTTTCCGTCCCGAGGATCAAAGCTATCGCGATTTAGAAGCCGAAGAGCGCTGACCGCAACAAGGAGTCCATGCTTTGCCGGTCAAACCCAGCGCGTGAGCGGGGCCCGACTCTGCGGACTGGGCATACCACGCTTAATACCAGCCCGCGGTCGACAAATTACTGGCCGAAGGGTCCGACTCTCAACGGCTCTCCCTTTTTGGCACAAGATGGCGGATTGGTCATGCCAAAGCTCAGTGCGTTGCCGCCGTTTATCACACAATTAAATACTTTTTTGTCGTTGGCCCGCAATTCGACATAAGTATTGGTGCCCTCGGTCCGCCGACTGACGATGGTCAAGGCATCCGGCGCATAGCCAAGCGTGCCGCCGGTTTGCGATTTGATTTTTTCATCACTCAGGGTATTCGTCTTTTCGGCGATGTTGGCGCAGCCACCAGCCATCAGGATTAGCGCGATCAATGCCAGCTTTTGGAAATGGACCATGTCATTGTTCCTAAAAAGGGAAGAGGGCCCATTATTGGTAAGAATGGCTTGTACCCGCCAGCTGTCAGCGTTGACAGGTATTCAAAACGGCAGCGGGTTGATGAATCCGTACAGGATGGCCTTGGCCACAGCGTGCTGGCGTGTGACGACAGACAATTTTTTCGCGGCGTTGTTGAAGTGAAAATTGACCGTACGCTCCGACATGTTGAGCAATTGCCCGATTTCCCACGAAGTTTTGCCATCGGCCGCCCAGCGCAGGCACTCGGTTTCGCGCCGAGTGAGTTGCGGGGTAAGCTGCTGCTCCTCCCGACAACCGCTAACGCGTAGAATAGCTTCGTGCAGGTGGGCAGCCAGCAATTGGACGTAAGGACTCAACTGACGGGTTGCGGCACGCGCTTCGGCATCGTCGATACCGGTCGCAAAACTAAGTATGCCAAGACTGCCCTGCGGACTATGAACGGGCATGCTGATACCGGTTTTCATACCGAACTCGCGGGCTTCGTCCATCACTCTGCCGGCCGGTTTCGCTGGCGAGTCAGGCAGGTCATGCCAGAGCACCGGAACGACGTGCCTGCTGCAATGACGGATAACAGGATCGAGCCCCGCATAATCGTTTTGCCAGTAGTGGGAGAGCCAGGCATCCGGATAACCTTTGAGCAGAACGACGCGCGATTCGGTGAACTGCCGTGGAACCCTCAACGCATAAATGAAATACTCAAACCCCATTTTCGTTCCCAGCAGGCGACAAAACGCGCCAATTTCATCAAGATTGGCCGCCGCCGACATTTCAAGGAACAAGCTCTGGTAGTGCTCTGGAGGCATTGTATCGAACCGGTAGTGGGTGTCACGGGGGGCAACAGCGAGCTGAGCGCCGATAGCATAGCAGCGGTTCAGCACAGAAAATCGTTCGTTGCCAAGAAGGCTATTGTGAAGATCCCTCGACAACCTTCGGGTATGGCTTGCATGCGAGAACCAAGCCGAGGCCGATCAAGAGAAGCAGAGCATCCG
>CAMKYP010000271.1 GCA_946477505.1 uncultured Dechloromonas sp.
CTGCGGGCGAGGGGCGTGCGATCTGCGGGGGCGCGGTCGATCCTGGGGGCGGCCAGGTCGGCGAACGACCATTGCCGGTCGCCCGCGATCAGCGCGGGGCGATCCGGCGATTCCGCGGCGGCGCGGACGATGTGGTCGCAGAGCGAAGCAGGCTTCATAAGCCGGCGATTATACGCAGCCGCCGAGCGGCGGCCGGTGAGCCAGATCAAAATTCCGCCTTGCCGCGCCGGGCGGCATGAAGCGGAAGGTGTCGCCTACTGTTCGACGAAGGCGCGTTCGATCACGTAGTCGCCAGCCTCGCCGATATGGCCGGAAATCTGGAATCCGTAGCCGTCGAGCATGGCCGAGATTTCCTTGAGCATGGCGGGGCTGCCGCAGATCATGGCGCGGTCGGTGGCCGGGTCGAGGGGCGGCTGGCCGATGTCCGTGAACAGTTTGCCGGAGTTGATCAGGTCGGTCTGGCGGCCCTCGTTGCGGAAGGCTTCGCGAGTCACCGTCGGGTAATAGATCAGCTTGTCGCGGATTTCGTCGCCGAGGTATTCGTGGTCCTTGAGGTCTTCCTCGATATAGTCGTGGTAGGCCAGTTCGTTGGTCCACCGCACACCGTGGATGAGGATGACCTTTTCGAAGCGCTCATAGGTTTCCGGGTCGTGGATCAGGCTCATGAAGGGGGCGAGGCCGGTGCCGGTGGCGAACAGGAAGAGTCGCTTGCCCGGCTTGAGGTCGCGCAGGACCAGCGTGCCGGTCGGCTTGCGGCTGACCAGCAGCGAGTCGCCCGGCTTCAGGTGCTGCAGGCGCGAGGTCAGCGGGCCGTCCTGCACCTTGATGCTGAAGAATTCGAGATGTTCCTCGTAGTTGGCGCTGGCCACGCTGTAGGCGCGCATCAGCGGCCGGCCATCGACTTCGAGGCCGATCATCACGAATTGGCCGTTGATGAAGCGCAGGGACTGGTCGCGTGTGGTCCGGAAACTGAACAGGTTGTCGTTCCAATGATGGACGGAAAGGACGGTTTCGGTATTGAAGGCGCTCATGGTTCGGCAATTGCAGCGGAGTGTGGATAACCCTTTCAGTGTAGTCTTGATATTGATTCACATAAACGGATAATTTGTGTATTGCTTATTCGAATAATCGATATGAAATTCAGCCTGCGCCAGATCGAAATCTTCTCAGCCATCGCCCGCGAGCAAAACGTGTCGCGGGCCGCCGGGCACCTCTGCATGTCGCAGTCGGCAGCCAGCAACGCGCTGGTCGAATTGGAGCGGCAATTCGATTGCCCGCTGTTCGATCGCATCGGCAAGTCGCTGCACCTCAACGCCTCCGGGCGCGCCTTGTTGCCGCTGGCCGAGCAATTGCTCGACCAGGCCCGGGAAATCGAGTCCTGCCTGGGGGGCGGGGTTTTGGCGCCGCTGACGGTGGGAGCGACGCTGACCATCGGCAATTATCTCGGGACGCTGGTCATCGCCGAATACATGCAGCAGTACCCCGATGCGCCGGTCAGCTTGCAGGTGGCGAATACGCAGAGCATCGTCGAGCGTTTGCTGCGCTTCGAGTGCGACATCGGCCTGATCGAGGGCGAGGTCAGCCATCCGGATCTGCGCGTTGAATCCTGGCTGGAAGACGAACTGGTGGTGTTCTGCGGGCCGGCGCATCCGCTGGCGGCGGCGGGGGTGGCGGATACGGCCACCTTGGCCGGTCAGGCCTGGATATTGCGCGAACAGGGGTCGGGTACGCGTCGCCAGTTCGACCAGGGCGTGGCACCCCTGCTCGGGCGTTACAACTTGCGCCTGGAACTGGAGCACACCGAAGCGATCAAGCGGGCGGTCGAATCCAATCTTGGTATCGGCTGCCTATCCCGGCTGGCACTGCGCGAGGCGTTTCGCCGCGGCAGCCTGGTCGAAATCCGCACCCCCCAGTTCGATCTGCGTCGCCATTTTTATCGGGTGCGTCATGCGCGCCGTCACGAAAGCCGGGCGGTGCAAACCTTTTGTGCGGTGTGCGACCGTATTTGCAGCGGAGTGGGGCGTACCGCCGATCTGGTCTTGCCCTTCATCCCATGAAAAAGGCCGGGGATTGCTCCCCGGCCTCGATGCGGTGCCTGATGCAAATGGTTACAGCCTGAACCGGGCAACCGCCGATTTGAGTTCGCCGGAAACGCCTACCAGGGTATTCGCGGTGTTGGCGACCGAAGCGACCGCCGAGGTGTTTTCCTCGGACATCTGGGCGATGCCTTCGACATTGCGCGACAGTTCGGTCGATGCGCTGCGCTGCTCGCGCATGGCCTCGGAAATGCCGGCAATTGCGTCGCGCACCGTTTCGGTCGCCTCGCGGATGCCGTGCATGGAACTGCTGGCCTGCTGGGCCGAGGTGACCACGCCGGCCACCAGCTGGCAGTTGGATTGCATGCTGTCGACCGTCGTCGCCACGCTGCCCTGGATGGTGCTGATCACGCTGCTGATTTCCTGAACCGACAGCGTCGTCCGTTCGGCCAGCTTGCGCACCTCGTCGGCGACCACGGCAAAGCCGCGCCCCTGCTCGCCGGCGCGGGCGGCTTCGATGGCGGCGTTGAGGGCCAGCAGGTTGGTCTGGTCGGCAACGTCGCGGATGACGGTGGTGATGTTGCCGATCTGATGCACGTGTTCGGACAGCAGCTGGATTTGCCGGGCGGTCTGGTCGATGCTTTCGGCCACCTGGTGAATCTGTGCCGCCGCCGTGTCGACACCCTTGCCGCTCTCGATGGCCAGGCTGCCGGCCTCGTTGGCACGCTGGCTGGCATCGTCGGCGCTGTCGCCGACATGGTCGATGCTGACGGTCAGTTGCTCCAGCGCCGCCGCAGACGCAGCGGTTGAGCTCGACTGGTTCTGCGTGCTGTTCGATACCTGTTGTGCAGTGGACGACAACTCTCCGGCCGAATGGGCCAGGCGGTCACTGCAGTTGGAAATGTGGCTGACCACGCCGGCGAGGTCCTGGCGCATTTTTTCCATGGCCTGGATCAGTTGCCCGGCTTCGTCGCTGCCGATCTGGCTCGGCGTATTGCGGGTGGAAAGATCGCCGGAGGCGATGCCGGCCGCCATGCGGTTGGCTTCGTTCAGGCGGGCCATTAGGGCGCCGCGGATCTGCAGGCCGAGAATACCCACGGCGACGATGGCGGCCAGAGAAGCGATGGCGGCTGTCCAGGTTGCCGAGGTCATCGTGGCCGCCGCGTCGGAGGTCGCTTTATCGCTGAGCTTCTTGTTGTACTGCATGTGTTCAGCGAACGATTTCTGCAGCGCCATGCCCTGATGGGTTAATCCTTCGAAATGCTTAAGCGCTTCGTCGTTCCGCCCTTGCCTGGCAAATTCAAGGATCGGAGCGACTGTCTGAGCATAGTCGGCCAACCCTTTTTTGACCTCGTCATACAGGCGCTGGTCTTCGGCATCCACAATCAAGGGTTCATAGGCTTTCAAGTCCTTGACAACATTGGTGCGAGCGTCCTCGATCGATTTCATCACGTCGTCGCGTTTTTGCGGGTCGCCGGTATTGACCAGGCGATAGACGCGGACACGCATCAGCATGAACTCCTGGCGCGCATCGCCGAGGATAAGCAGGCTGGGAACGACGTTGATGTTTCCATCGTTGGCCGCGTCGTAGACCTTCTTCATTTGCAGGTAGCCGAATCCGGCAACCAGAATCAGAGCAACGACGGCAGTCGCCATCAGCAGAAACAGGCGCTTGGAGATACTCATGATGAACCCCTCGGATGTATGGTGGCGCGCGCAAAGCACCACTGCCACCGGTTTATTATTGAGTGCTTATTATAGGGCCGTACAAACCCTAAATGTGTAAAAAACGTTATGTTTCCAGAGCGAAAATGGATTGGGACAGGGCGGCAAAAATTCACGCGAAAACAACGCCGCGCTTAGCGAGGCAGAGCATCTTGCGCTTGTCTGGCTATCGCAGGCGAGGGAGCAAAGCGAGAAATTCAATATCGATATTTTGATATATTTGTTAATTTATGCCCGTCTTCAGACAGGAAGCGGGCCGTTGGCGATCGGCGCGCGGCCGGTTGTCAGGTAGTCGCGGCAGCGCTCGATGTATTCCCGCGTGCTTTTCGGCATGGCCGTACGGGCGCGCGAGATGTAGAAAATGAGGTCGCGACCCTGGCGGATCAGTTGCAGGCCGTCGGAAAGATTGTAGGTCTGCGGTGAAGTGTCGCACGCCGACTGGTTGTGCCAGTCGATGTCGGACAGGCGCTCGCCGGCGGTGACCATGCGCGCCCAGACGTCGAAGATTTCGCTGTCGGTGCGCAGGGTTTCGGTCTTGATCTTGGCAGCCGTCGCCAGGTCGAGCACCGGGGCCTCGATATCGGCAAAGGCCGGAATGCCGCTGAAAGTCTCGATCATGACCCGGGAAATCTTGTCGATGTCGCGCAGCACCTGGCCGATCTTGATGTAGCGGCTTTCGTAAAAGTCTTCGAGCGGGATGGAGAAGGCACGGAAGGGTTCCCCCCACAGTTCGTCGATCCCTTCCTCGCCGCTGCGGTGCAGCACGCAGCGCCCCAGCTCCATGGCGTCGAGCAGACATTTGCCGCACTCGCGCATCAGCGGGTTGTCGCTGAGGATTTCGATACCACAGGTTTGCAATTCGACTAGCTTACGAAAAATATCGGCCGCCCGATTGAACAGCGCGCCGGCCAGCATGGCTCCCTTGACGCGCTTCCGGGCCGCGTCGACTTCGGTCTCGTAGCTTTCGCGGGCTTCGTTGAGTCGGGTGCCGGGAATGTTCAGGCCATGTTCGGTATGGTTGAACAGGCGCCGGGTCAGCGCATCGATCAGCTTTTTCTTGGCTTCCAGGGTATCGGCGGGAACGGGGTAGGTCTTGATCCAGTAGCCGTCGTACATCACGCGTTCGCGGCCGTCGATGATCCGTCGCGTACCCTCAGGGCAATCATTCGAAGTGGTCGGGGGAGGGGCCAGCGATTGTGCAGTATTCATGGGGTGAGTGCCTGTGCATTTTGCGGGCCGGTTTTTTTTGATCGGCCTCTATTTTCCATGCTGTCGTCATGGTTCGGCGCAGCGTGTGGCAAATTGTACTCCGATATGTAAGCCTTTGGTCATAGGGGCGCTGTCGAGATACAACTGTGCCCCGTGCAGTTCGGCGATGCGTGCCACGATGGCCAGCCCCAGGCCGCTTCCCGGTTGTCCTGCCTGGTGCAGGCGATGGAAGCGCTGGAGAACGGTGCTGCGTTCTTCGGGCGGAATGCCGGGGCCGCTGTCGCTGACCGAGAGGGTCAGCTTGTCACCATCGCGCGTGATGCGGACCGAGACCTGGCCGCCTTCGGGCGTGTAGCGCACGGCGTTATCCACCAGGTTGCGGATCAGCACCCGCAGCCATTCACCTTGACCGGTGAGCGTTGCCGGGCTGACCGTGGCGAAATCGAAATCGATGTTGCGGGCCAGTATCTGCGGTCCGAGGTCGGCGCAGACCGATTCGGCGAGGGCGGCCAGATCGACGGGTTTCGGGTCGGGAAGGCCGGATTCCGGATCGAGGCGGGCGAGCAACAGCATCTGGTCCACGAGATGGGCGGCGCGGGTCAGGCCGTTTTGCAGCTGTTGCAGTGAGCGGTCGTGCTCTTCTCTGTCGCGGGCACGCTGGGCTACCTGGAGTTGGGCCTGGAGAGCGGCCAGCGGCGTGCGCAACTCGTGCGCGGCGTCGGCCGTGAATCGGCGTTCCGCCTCGA
>CAMKYP010000272.1 GCA_946477505.1 uncultured Dechloromonas sp.
GCCCCAGGCTCCGCACATGGCGGCAAAGCTGGCGGCGACGTGCACCCCATCGACATTTCCATTCATCGCCTGGACGGCAGCATTGCCTATCCCCGCGCCATCTGCTGGCACGACGTGGCGACAAACCGGCTATACGCCACGCTGGTGCTGCTGGAGAAGGGCGAAGGCATCAAGCAGGTGCACGTCGCCGCCAGCTTTGCCGCCATGTGCGGAGCCTGGGGCCTGCCGCTATCCCTCTACCTGGACAACGGGTCCGAGTATTCGTGGCACGAAATGATGGCGGCGTTCTCCGAGATTTCCCGCCTGACTCAGGCCATGCACCGGGAATTCACCGTCGCCAACCTGCCGACTTCGGGCGAGGTCGGCGAGCTGGTGAGCGAGCAGCGGCAGGTGATTCGCGCCATGCCCTACAACGCCCCGGCTAAGCCGATTGAGGGCCTGTTCTCCGTCATCGAAAACACAGTGCTTTCCATGCTGCCGGGCTGGACCGGCGGCAACCGGATGCGCGCCAAGACCCACAACGTGGGCCGCGCCCCGTTGCCCTATCCCGGTTCCTGGGAAAGCTTTCATGCCGACTTCGAGACGGCACTGGCCTTCTACCACAGCGCCCCGCAGGGCGGAACGATGGACGGCCTCAGCCCGGCGGATGCACTGCGCACCCACGTCGAGGCGGGATGGACCAAAACTCACGTGGAAGAGCAGGTGCTGCTGCTCGCCTTTGCCGAGGAAGACACGCGCAAGGCGATGGGCGGTTACGTGAGCTGGGATGGCGTTGAGTATTACGACGATGCCCTGCTGCCGCTGACCGGGCAGACCGTCATCGTGCGCGTCTCTCGCCACGATCCGCGCTATGCCTTCGTCTTTGACGAGGCGCGCCGATTGATTTGCGCGGCGGGCGTGGCCCCGGCGTTCGGCTTCCTGGACCCGGCGGGCGCTGAGGAACAGGCCCGGCGCAAGAAGGTGCTGATGCGCCACGTTGCCGAGCTGCGGGAAAACTGCTGCCGCCTCGACCTGGTGAAGGAAATGCGCCAGGTGGTGGAAGCCGCTGGCCCGATGCCGCAAGCGCAGATCGGCGCGACCGTGGCGATTTCCGACCAAGCCATGCAGATGGTCAAGGCGCTCGCCGACAAGGAAGCCGCCGCCTTGGCCCATACCGAAAGCACGAAAGCCGCGTCACACGAGGCAAAGCGGCTTTCGCAATGGAGTCCGGCGAACGAAATCGACCCGCTGTTGGTTGATGTCTTCGCCGACGAAGAGGGTGCGGAAACGGTTCCTGCCAGAACCGAATCCGCGATTTGAAGCAACACAGCGAATGGGAGTTTACATGGAAATCGTTGAAACAAGGCAGGTCCGGGACGCGCTGAGGATGGCGCAGTCCGTCATGGACTCGCTGGAGACCGGCCCTATCGGGCAACTGGTGGGCGAATCCGGGACGGGCAAGACCCGGGCTGGCAAAGCCCTGGTCGAGCGCCTGGGCGCGGTGCGCGTGTGCTGCTCGCAGGGCATCTCCAACAAGGTGCTGGCGGCGAAGATTCACGCGGCCTTCGGCGGCGAGAAGACGCCGGGCAGCGCCAATACGCTGGTGGGCAAGCTGGAAGCCATCGTCGCCGGCAAGCTCCTGGTGGTGGATGAGGCCAATCATCTGCGCTGGCAGCAGCTCGAACTGCTGCGCTACCTCGCCGACGAGGCGGGCATGGGCCTGATTCTGGTCGGCACCGACCTGATGGACCGGCCGTTCAAGGATGGCCGAACCGCCACCTATCTGGCGCAGCTCGCCAGCCGCATCGGTGCCAAGCGGGTGCGCTTCGAGCGCCTGACCGCCTTGGAGGAAGTCGCGGGTTACATGATTCAGCCGCACTTCGGGAAGGTCGACAAGGCCACGGCCAGCGCCTTCCAGAAGCAGGCCAAGGGCTACTGGCGGGATGCGGCGGAACTGGCCGCTGCCTGCCGTCGGGTGATGGAAGCCCAAGGGCTGACCAAGCTTTCTGCCGTTGTCGTCGAGGCTGCCGCCAACTGGATGGCCCCGGCGCGGCTGGCCGCGTGAGGAGATGAGCATGAAGAACACCGCACAACTGCGCGCCGCCTTGATTGGCAAGGTGCATGCGCTTGCCAAGCGCATGGGCTATGACGAGGCGACCTATCGGACGGTGCTGCTGACGCAGACCGGCAAGACCTCCTGCCGGGAGATGAGCGACCGGCAGCTTTCCCGGCTCGCTGAGGCGCTGGAATGCCTCTCGAAGGGCAAGCCCTTGCCCGATGCCGGAAAACCGCCCCAAGCCTCTGCAAACGGCCTGGGCGGGCAGATGCTGCCCACTGCCAAGCAATGGGAAACGCTGGCGGGCCTCACCAGTCGGGCCGGATGGAGCGGCCTGGACGATTTCCGCCTGCTCGCCTTTGCCCGGCATACCGCCAAGGTGGCGGACCTGGGCGAACTCTCCCGCGCCGCCATGAGCAAGGTGATTTCGGGCCTGACGCGCCGTCTGGCGCAGCTCAAGGCCGCTGCCAAGGTGGAGGGCTGACCATGCGCCGCAATTCGATTGACTGCCTGTCGCCGGACGTGCGCAAGGCTGTGCGGCAAGCGCTGTATGCGCGGGGTTTCCGGGATTACGCGGGGCTGGCGGCGGAACTGGCCGCGCAGGGGCACGCGGTCTCCAAGTCGGCGCTGCACCGCTACGGCCGGAAGCTCGAAGAGGCCGTGAAGGCTGCGGAACTGGCAACCCTCGTACAGGGAGATGAGCCGCACCGGAACGAAGCGCCGGGAGGCATCCAGTTGGACTTCCTGGACGAGCTTGAGAGCGAGGGGGCGTGATGGCGGCGAACCTGAACCGTAATAACCGCATGCTCGAACGCCTGCAATCGGTCTATTCGGCGGTGCTCGAACTGTCGGAACAGGGCTTCAACGTGGAAGCCATCGACATCAACCCGACCGAGAAAACCCGCCTGACGGTGACGCGGGATGCCAAGGACAACGGGCAGCGAGGCGGGGAAATGATCGGCGGCGGGATGCGCCGGGGATGCGAAGTGCTGCTGGTGGCGCGTGGCCGCTGAGATTTGAACCTCCGCGAATGGGATAGGTGGTGGTTCAGCCCAGCGACTCACGCACAGGCAGCTTACGAGGGCGCCGAAAGGCGGACTTGTAAAGCGATTTAAGAATTCAATGTATTGAAGAGGTATAAGAATGTCAAAACCAAGACGTACTGGAAGAGCCAGCATCAAGTCATGTGAGCTGCTGGCGTTTATGGCGGAGGTGCTGACCGATATGGTCAAGCGCTGCGGTATCGAAGGGCAGAAGGCCAGTGAGGTGGCGGTGGAAACCATGCTCCGCCTGCGGACCGAATTCGGCGGACAGCAACTGTATTTCCCCCAAGGGGCAATGCAAAGGAACGACGAAAAGGCCGATGCGATTTACGACAAGTTCATGAAAGGCAGTCCAATTGAAGAACTGGCGGCGGAGTTCGGTCACAGCATCCAGTGGATTTACAGCTTGATTGCCGACGCACGGTACAGAAAGAAAGCCCAGCGTGAGGCAGAACGCGAGGCAGAACTAGCCAAAGAGCATGAACGTTGGAAGCGGGAGAACTGACATGGCGAAACCAACCCGCATCAAGGCCAGCGCCGCGCTGTATCCGGTTCCCCAGTCCCGCGACGACGCGAACGACGCCATTGCCAAGATTGGCTTGGCCCAGCGCGAACGCGCCCGGATTCAGGCCGATATGAACGACGCCATGGCACAGGTGAAACAGCGTTTTGAAGACGAGGCCAAGCCCTTCAATGAGCAGATCGAGGCGCTTTCCAAGGGCGTGCAGACGTGGTGCGAGGCGCACCGGGCCGAACTCACTAAGGAAGGTAAGGTGAAGTTCCACGGCTTCGCGGCAGGCGAAGTGAAGTGGCGCATGCGCCCGCCGCGTGTCTCCATTCGCGCCGTGGAAAACGTCCTGGAGACGCTGAAACGGCTGGGCCTGTCACGCTTCATCCGGGTCAAGGAAGAGCCGAACAAGGAAGCCATGCTGGCCGAGCCGGAGGCCGTTACCGGTTTGGCCGGGGTCAAGATCGAACAGGGTGAGGATTTCGTCATCGTGCCGTTCGAAACCGAGTTGGAAGAGGTGGCGTGATGGCACAGGCACAAAAGCTTTTCCAGATTTTCAAGGCCGGCACGCACAAGGCCATGAGCGGGGTTTCCCTGGATTTCAGCGAGCGCGATTTGCAGATGACGGCGGCGGCCTTCAGCCCGGCCAGCCGGCCCGCGCCGCTGGTGCTGGGACATCCGAAGGACGATCAGCCGGCCTACGGGCAAGTGCGCGGCCTGTTCGTCAAGGATGGCGACCTGTTCGCGCAAGCCGTGGTGGATGCCGCCCTGGAAACCCTGGTCAAGACCGGGCGCTATCGCTACATCTCGGCCAGTTTCATCAGCCCCTTTGCCAGCGACAACCCGACCCCCGGCGCGTACTACCTCAAGCACGTCGGCTTCCTGGGGGCGCACCCGCCCGCCGTCCGGGGCATGACCCCGCCGGCCTTCGCCGAGCGGGCAGCATCGCTCAGCTTTTGCGAAGGCTTCGATTGCTCAGCAAGCTTTGACGCTTCCGTGGAGTTTGCGGAAGACGATGGCTTGAGGCCGGAGCGCTGGGCATTGCACGCGCTGGCGCTGGACTATCAGCGCGTCTGCCCGGCCCTGTCCTACATGGAAGCCATCAGCCGCGCCGAAACCGTCATTTTCTGAAACGAAGAGGAACCAATGGATATTACCAAGAACCTGAAATCCGCCATTTCGGCGATCACCGGCCAGCTCTCCACGCTCAAGACTGAATTGGCCGACACCAACCGCGAGATTGGCAGCATCGACGGCAGGATTCACGAGCTGTACGCCATGCCGGTCAGCCTGAAGGACTACGGCAGTTTCCTGCGGGCGAAGATCGAGAAGCTGGCCGATGAGCATATGGGCATGCTGGAATTCAATCTCTTCCGCAATGCCGAATCCCTTGGCGCTTCCCCGCAGAATAAGGAGCCGCTGAGCACCGTTGAGAAGGATCAGTACCTGCCGACCGGGATGTTTGGCAACGACGGCTCCACGCTATCCCTTCGCGCAGCGTGCTGCTATTTTGGCGACCAGATTCACGAGGAGTTCATGCGGCGGGCGGAAGCCCGGTTTGGCAAGCGTTGGGGCAATGAAGACCTGCCTACGGCGGAAGAGCGCCGGAAGACCATTGCCGACCTGGAAACGCAGCGCGAGGCCCTGAAGCAGAAGCGGGCCGAACTGGAGGCGCAGATTGACGAGATTTCCGGGGCGCTGCGGGCCTGAGTGCGTTACGTGCCGCCGTGGCGTGGAGTATGCGCGCCACGGCGGGAGGCAAGGCGGCGAACCAGTATCCCGCCTTCAATGAGCACCGCCGCCGCGAAGGCAATGACGAACAACCCGATAGCCAGCACCGGCCCGACGTAGGCCAGCAGCAGCGCCAGAGCGAAAAGGGCGAACACCATCACCCCCAGCGATACCAGCCAGTCAGCATCAACGCTGATCCAGACCCAAGCCCCCGCAGCGAACAGCAAGAAGTTGGGCAAGGCGTCCGAAGAGACGAACTCTTCAAGGCCCTCAAGTATCCTTCCCGTCCTCTCGAAGATGCCCAGTTGCTCCATTCGTTGCCCTGTGTTTTCCGGTTTAATTCCGTCCGCTATCCGGTGATATTATGACCTTTTCCCGGATTTTTTTCGTCCCGCCTA
>CAMKYP010000273.1 GCA_946477505.1 uncultured Dechloromonas sp.
CGGCGCTTTGCTGGGTTGGATGCCTTCGAAGACGTGATGCCGGACGAAAGCACGAAGTTCTGATTTAGCCAATGTAGCAACGAACAAGGCAAAAATTCGGATAACCCACTGACTATAAAGGAATCCCAAAGTATCCAATGTCGCATTACTTGCAGGAATCCTGTGAGTGATGTCACAGCATTAGAAGTATCCCAGCTCCTGCCGAAATCCTCGAAACATCGATAAATCATATAGTTAGCATCGGATGATGAGCGATTCGAGATTTAAACAACAAATGCAGGAATGTTGCATTACTCGTCACTTTCCGATATTATGTGTTCCATTCCTGCATCACTTGCAGGTAGCAATATTGGAAATTCCAGTTTTTTGCGGCTAGGAGGACGAGGGAAATGGCGAATCCGAAGATAGTGCTGGCGACATCCGATGTCGCTTCGCGCGCTCTCGCGCCAGCAGATGCCGAACTGTTCGGGACCATCATTGATGCATGGACTCGTCGCCGCATCGGCTCGCTGCGCCATACCCACAAAGCCGTAGCCAGGGACGTCTCGGTGCTGCGGGAGTTTGCTGCCCACTCAGGTCTGCCGCCTTGGCTCTGGAATGAGGATGCATTTGACTGCTGGTGCGATCATCTCGGATTGGAGCGCCGGTTGGCCAATAGCACCCAGCGGCATTACCAATGCTCGATCCGATCCTTCCTCGAATATCTCACGACGAACGTCAAGTTCAGGAACGAGATCCGGCGCTTGTATGGCGTCGAGCCACGACAGATTTGCACGGAAGAGAGCTGCATCCCCCATACCGTCGAAAAGGAGTCCTCCAAAGAGCGCCGAGCCTTCACACATGAGGAAATCGAGTTGTTTTTTGACGGGCTGCGGCGCGCTTCTGTCGAGGCCGGCCGCTTCAGGACCAAGGATTACAACCCTCTTCGTCGGGACCGTACTTTCTTTTTCACCCTCTACTCCGGAGGGCTCAGGATTTCCGAAGGCCTCAACCTAAACGTAAATTCGTTTGCGCCGAATCCAGCTTTACCTGAACTTGGCCCCTATGGATTCATCAAGGTCTGGGGCAAGGGAAGCCGGGGAAGTGGGAAGCGCTTTCGGACCGTACCGGTCACCCATCCTGACTTCCCTGAGCTCATGGACTGGTACATCACAAGAGTCCGCCCTGAATTCCTTCATCGAGCGGACCCCAATGAGGAAGCCTTGTTCCTCTCGGAGCGGGGAACTCGTCTCAAGTCGTCCAGCGCCGACGCACGCTTCAAAATCGCAACTCGCTATTGCGGCCTGGAAGGCGAAGGACTGACGCCACACTGTCTGCGCCACTCGAGCGTTACCCACGAATCCTTGCGCTTCAGCATCGAGATGGTTCGTCGGAAGCATGGCCACGCTTCTGCGGCAACGACACAAGGCTATATGCACGTCCCCGACGTTATGGTCGACGACGAAATCAGCAGCGTCGTCTCCCGCGAGCTCGATGACGCGCTCAACACACAGGAGAAGAAAGAATGAGCGATACGCCCAATATCAGACTTGGTTGGCGCCTCCGCGTGCGGATGGCGGAAAACCGAATACCGACCGCCACGGAACTCAAGCGACGGCTCGACGCGATCGGCTACGACATCACCAGCGCCCAACTCTCCCGAATTGTGGACGAGCGACCGGCCCAGGTGAAAACCGCGCTACTGGAGGCTTTGCTTAAAGTCCTGGGGGGAACCCTAGACGATCTCATGCCCGCGGAGGGCCGTGTTGAGCAGCCGAGTTCTGCGCCTCAAGGTGGTGAGGAAGTTGCGCCAAGCCCAGCGCCGGCGGCCACCCCCACCCGTAAGCGCAAACCGGCGCGCCCCGCCTCGGAAGCAGTCGATCCGGACGATGCCGGTGGCCCCAGGGTACGCCCCTTCTCGGTCCCACCGAAGAAGTGAAATAGCGTTCCTACATGGCGACCTCTGCTCATACCTGTTGCGATGAATGCAGCCGTCCGATGGCCAAGGCGCGTCTCGTCCGGAACGGGAAGGCCTTGTGCGACACCTGCAGCCAGCGGATTCCCTACGCCCCTTGTGGCAAGTGCGGAAAGCAGACGCGCATGCTCAATGACCAAGGGGAGCCGCTCTGCAAGGTCTGCCGTGCCCTCAACCGCACCTGCGTGCGTTGCGGCAAGCCAGTGCGCAAGGCTGGGCGCTTGGTCGATGGCGGTGCTGTCTGCGGCCCCTGCGCCAAGTATTACCGTGAACCGCAGGCCTGCGATCAATGTGGGGCAATGGAGAAGGTTCTTACCGGCGTACAGACAGAAACTGGGCGGCGCCGTCTCTGCGGCAGGTGTTTCCGGCGCCATAAAGGCTACAAGAGCTGCAGCATCTGCCGGAAAGACAGGCTGCCTGTCGGCGTGACCGCTGACGGCAAGCCTATATGCAAAACCTGTTTGAGTGCGGCCGGAAAACCTTTCGTGTGCCCAACCTGTGGCCAGGAAGGAATACGCCATAGTAGAAGGCGTTGCCAGAAGTGCTACGTTCGCGATACGGCGAAAAGCCGTGTCGAGGAATATGCTCCCCTTTTTAGTCATGCATGGACCCGGGAAGCCTGGCTGGGATTTGGTGCAGAGACCCTGGAGGCAATGAATCCAGAAAAGCTAGTGCATCGAATCAACAGCTACTACCTCTTCTTCGTCCGGCTTGATCTCGCCTTCAGCAAACCTACAGAAATCACGCCGGTCGCGCTGTTGAAAAGCGTCGGCGGCTTGGATGGGCTCCGTCGATACACCGTGCCCTATGGCTATCTCCTGAAGCACCGAATCATCCCCGAGACAACGCGCAGTCTCCTGCAGGACGAGGCTGAATCCATCAGGCAGGAAGCCATGATCGCCAAGCTGGATGGCAAGTGGTATGCCCCAGTCATGGCACGCTACCGGAATCACCTGCTGACTGTCCGCGCCCGATACGACAGCCGGGGCTGGAAAGGGGAAGATACCCGGATGAAGGCGCGCTCGATTACGCTCAACCTCCGGGCGGCTCGGCGTTTATGCGAAACGCTGGATGCCATAGGTGTCCAGATGATTCAGCAGACGACGCCAGAGATGCTGGACAAGTTCTTCATGGACTATCCTGGACTGGCCGTCTCAATCCGTGCCTTCGTCCGATACCTGAACCGGAAGGAAAAACTCTTTCAGCGCCTGCGCCTGAAGACAGTTGCCCGGAGTGTGCCGGAAGGGATTTTCCTGCCCCGCGAAAAATCCACTGCGCTCATTCAAGCGTGGATGACGCCGACTGATGAGACGCTTCGGCAGTCCCTCATCGGCCTGTTCATGCTGCTCTATGCCCAGACGGTCAAGAACTGTGTTCGGCTTCGTCTGGATGCACTCATCCAACGGGCTGACGGGCGTTATCGCATAGCATTTGGCCGCGCGGAAATCCACCTGGATGCTCGGATCAGCGCGATACTCGATCGCTATTTGAACGTGCGGCAAACACTGGTTGCTCTGGACCATGCCGACGAAAATCCGTATCTCTTTCCGGGACGGCAGTTAGGCAGTCACCTGAGTGCCGAATCGGTATCCGGTTGGTTGAAAAAGGCGGGCGTCAGCTCCGATCAGTTGTTTGCAACATCAATCTATAACGCCTATCAAAATGGCCTGCGACTTCCCAAGGTCTTGGTGCGAGCGTTTGGCATCACCGATACGACCGCGATCAAGTATCTCAACATGCTGGATCCCCGCCTGGTCATGGAGATCGAACGCAAACCACTGGGCGGCGGGGACGAACCCTGATGGCTGGCGAACTTACCGTTCGGAAAAATCCATACGCCAGCGGTCAGCCGTGGTGGCTCTATATGCTCGAATGCAAGGGCGGAGGCATCTACACCGGCATCGCGCTGGATGTGGATGCGCGGTTTGAGCAACACGTCGCAGGCAAGGGCGCCAAATACACGCGCATGAACCGGCCCATCCGGGTCGTCGCGCGCATCCGCTACGACACGCACCGGGAAGCCGCTCAGGCTGAAGTTGCGCTGAAACGCCTCAAGCCCCTGGAAAAGCTGCGGTGGGCCTATGCCTTGGCTGGGTTAGTCGGCATGGACAAGTCGGCGTAACGCGTGGGGCGTCTCCGGATCGTTGAGGGGCAAAAGCATCGCGGCCCCCGCGATCCGCTGCAACAGGTGGGCAAGTCGGGCTTTGGGTTCGTCGTGAAGGACGATGCAGCGATCGCGTCCCAGTATCCCATGGGCCGTCAAGGCCGCGAATCCGTACAGGACGTCGTTCGCCTGGTCGGCCACTTCTGCCGCCGTCCTGCCATTGAACCGCAGCAGCTTGATTCCCAGTGGCACCGGCGCCTCAACGAAAGCCGCCAAGCGGACAAATTGAGGCTGTCCGGGCACTTCGATTTCCAGCTCGACATCGCGATGGAAGGTCGAGACGAATTCGAGTTCCGAGCGGCGGAAGGTATCATCGACGTCATGCTGAAAGGTGGATCGCTTCGGAATCTTCGGCACCGTGACCATGCTGCCAAATAGCCGCCGGGCCACAACAAGCGGACTTTCCCCGGCTGGGACGATTGCGTTGATGGGTTCGCCGGCGTCGAAGCGGGCACCGGATTTCGCCAAATGGTTCAGTTCGTCCTGAATTTCGGCGGCCGTCCGGGCCTCCATCGCCAGCGCCTTGAACCAGCGCTCCCATTCACGAAATACCCAGCTGACAGCCTCGCCATAGCCGAATGCGCGGCAGAAATAACGCGCATCGGAATCGCCTGAAGGTTGGTCGCCCAGCATGGCCAGGTGCGTCTCGCCCTGACCATGGACGAGCACGCCGATATTCCGATGCTCCTGGCGGAAGGGGTCGGCCGCATAGCGGATCGTCCAGCAAGTTACCTCGCGGGTGGTCATGGTCGCATCGCCGCGGCGGGGATGATTTCCGACAGGCGCCGGGATCGCACTGACAAAGCTTGGTAGAGGGCTTCCTGGGTTTCCGGCAGGACGGTCCGGAATGCCTGGCCGAAGACACAGCAGTTCCGCAGGGTGTCATCCGGTAGGCAGGCGATGCGAACCAGCCACTGTTCCAACCGGGTCTTCTCGACAAGCCCCTGGAAAGGGTGGAATTTGACGATGGGCTCGGTGCTCTTCAGGCGCTCGACACTTCGGGCTGGGTCCTGCTCGACGTCAAGCAGCGCGAACTGATGGTCGAAGGCGCGGAACAGCGGCAGGTGCTCGCTCAACATCGCCGCCTTGATGTTGCCGCCACGATCCCGGTTGCCGATCCAATAATCGAACGCCAGGATTGCGGCCGCTGCCTCGGGGTACCGGGCGGCCACTTTCCGGTAATCCGACTTGCGCATGTCCGGCAGGTCCAGGCCGGGCAGCGCCACCTCGAGGCTGGCATAGGCATAGCCGTCGGCGGCGACGGTAAGCACGCCGTCAGCGACCGGCACACGTAGCGCCTGCGCCAGCCGCATGGCCGCGAACTCGTTGTACACCAGGTGTGGCGAGTCGGGACAGTCGAATTTCAGGATGCCGTGCAGGGTACAGGCCACGGGGTGGGTAATCCCCTGGACATTCCGGCGAGGCGGGAACAGTTTGTGAATGCGGTAGGGCGTTGGCATAAGACCGCCCTATGCCGAGCCGGCCGAACGTCGGGATTGCCCTTTTGCCTTTGGCTGGGAACCCTCGCCGCCCTGGCCGGGCCCCTCGGTATGCGCCAGAAGATCGAGCACGTCGACATGCAAGGC
>CAMKYP010000274.1 GCA_946477505.1 uncultured Dechloromonas sp.
CGCCCAGCCGGCGCCAGCTCCAGCTCCGCAAAAGCCGTCTGCCTCCGCGCCTAACGCTGCCCCCGAACCGCTGGCCGATGACGCTTTCAGCATCGAAGACTTCGATAGCGCCTTTACCAATTCCAGCGTCATGGGTATCGACGTCGATCATGACGTGGACCCGCTGCAGTCTTGTGTCGAGCAGGTTGTCGTCCTCTACGCCAATGGTCAGGATGTAGCGGCCCGCTCCTTGCTCGAAACCTTCGTGCGTTCCTATCGTGGGCTGGAAGGCAAACGTTTCTGGATGCTGCTGTTCGATCTGTTGCAGATCGGCGGCGATCGCGCCGCCTTCGAGAAGCTTGGTGTCGAGTACGCGGAAGCCTGCGAATCCTCCCCGCCGACCTGGCGTCAGGACGTGAAGGCAGCCGTTCCCGCAGCAGGCGGCCGTGCCGTGAGCAAGGTTTTCCTGCAGGGTGTGCTGACCAGCGAAAGTGCGCTGCCGATCGACGAACTGGCTCGCCTGATCGCCCAGAAAGCCGATATCAACGTGGATTGTGCCAAGCTGATCGGTTGCGACGATGAAATCGCCGAACAACTGGTCGATCTGTTGCTGCGGGCGCGCAAGCAATCTCTGGCGGTCACGCTGATCGGCGCCGAGGCCTTCATGGAAAGGTTGAACGAGCGCCTGGTCGCCGGCGACCAAGCGCATGAACCAGCCTGGCGGCTGCTGTTGGAGCTGCTGCAGCGCCACAGCACCCAAGATCGTTTCGAGGAGCGGGCGGTCGATTATGCCGTGACCTTCGAACTGTCGCCGCCGTCGTGGGAGACTGCGAAGACTGCTGCCGGAAAGGCGGCGGCTTCTCAGGGGCCGGCAGACGACGCCTATTATCTGGTCGGAGAACTCAAGGCCTGTCGTTTTGAGGATCTGCACCAGATTCTCGAGCGATACAGTCACCCCATACTGGATTTTTCGCAGGTCACCCGGCTGGACTTCATCTCGGCAGGACAACTGGTCAATCGCCTGGCGCCGATCAAGGCCGCCGGGCGGGAAGTCGTCATCCGCAGTCCAAATCATCTCGTTGCCGAATTGATGGCCGTTGTCGGCCTCAACAAACAGGCACGCATCATCGTTCCCAAGTCTTAATTCAGGAATCACTATGGAGCAATATCACGGCACGACGATCCTGTCGGTGCGCCGGGGAAATCTCGTCGCCATGGGCGGCGACGGCCAGGTCACCCTTGGCAACATCGTCATCAAGGCCACGGCCAAGAAGGTCCGTCGTCTCTACCAGGGTCGCATTCTTGCGGGTTTTGCCGGCGGTACGGCCGATGCATTCACCTTGTTCGAACGCTTTGAGGCCAAGCTGGAAAAGCATCAGGGCAATCTGGTTCGTTCGGCTGTCGAACTGGCCAAGGACTGGCGTTCCGACCGCGCCCTGCGTCGTCTGGAGGCGATGCTGTCGGTAGCCGACCGCGAATCCTCTCTGGTCATCACCGGCAACGGCGATGTGCTCGAACCGGAGCAAGGCATCGTCGCCATTGGCTCGGGCGGCGCCTATGCGCAGAGTGCGGCGCGTGCATTGCTCGAAAATACCGAACTACCGCCGCTGGACATTGTGACCAAGTCGCTCGAAATCGCGGGCGACCTGTGTATCTATACCAACCGCAACTTCACCCTGGAGACGCTGGAATGACGACCATGACGCCACAGGAGATCGTTTCCGAACTCGACAAGCACATCGTTGGCCAGAACGCGGCCAAAAAGGCGGTCGCCATCGCCCTGCGCAACCGCTGGCGGCGTTCGCAGGTAGCCGAGCCGCTGCGCCAGGAGATCACCCCGAAGAACATCCTGATGATCGGTCCGACCGGTGTTGGCAAGACGGAAATTGCCCGCCGCCTGGCTCGCCTGGCCAATGCGCCGTTCATCAAGGTCGAGGCGACCAAGTTCACCGAAGTCGGCTACGTCGGGCGCGATGTCGAAACCATCATCCGCGACCTGGTCGAAATGGCCATCAAGTCGGGGCGTGAACGGGCGATCAAGAGCATGCGCGCCCGTGCCGAGGATGCCGCCGAGGAGCGCGTGCTCGATGCCTTGTTGCCGCCGGCGCGCAGCCCGGGCTTTTTTGCCGAGAACGCCGAGGCGGCCGGCACTGAAAATACGACCCGCCAGAAATTCCGCAAGAAACTGCGCGAAGGCGAGCTGGACGACAAGGAAATCGACATCGAAGTCGCAGCGCCGAGCATGCAGGCTGAAATCTTCGCGCCGCCGGGCATGGAGGAGCTGACCCAGCAGATCCAGGGCATGTTCCAGAACATGGGTGGCGGCAAGAAGAAGTCGCGCAAGCTGAAGATCAAGGAGGCGCTGAAGCTGCTCACCGACGAGGAAGCGGCCAAGCTGGTCAATGACGAGGAGGTCAAGCTGGAGGCGGTCAAGGCGGTCGAGCAGAACGGCATCGTCTTCCTCGACGAAATCGACAAGGTGACCAGCCGCTCGGATGCCCAAGGGGCAGACGTGTCGCGCCAGGGCGTTCAGCGCGACCTGCTGCCGCTGGTCGAAGGGACGACGGTGTCGACCAAGTACGGCATGATCCGCACCGATCACATTCTGTTCATCGCCTCCGGCGCCTTCCACCTCTCCAAGCCGTCGGACCTGATTCCCGAGCTGCAGGGGCGTTTCCCCATCCGTGTCGAGCTGGATTCGCTGTCGGTGGCTGATTTCGAGTGCATCCTGACCCAGACCGACGCTTGCCTGACGAAGCAATATCAAGCCCTGCTGGAAACGGAAGGCGTTGTCATCGAGTTCGCCGACGACGGCATTCGCCGGATGGCGGAGATTGCTTTCCAGGTCAATGAGAAGACCGAGAATATCGGTGCGCGGCGTCTGCATACGGTGATGGAAAAACTGCTCGAGGAGGTCTCCTTCACTGCCGGCAAGGTTGGTCTCGACAAGGTTTCCGTCGATGCCGCCTACGTTAACGAAAAGCTCGGCGAAGTTGCCGCCGATGAGGATTTGTCGCGTTACGTGCTGTAATCCGGATGGCCGGGACTCAGGCGGATTCTTCCTGTTTCCGGCCGGCTTGCCCGCGCAGCATCGGATGCTACTTCCTGCCTTCGAGAGAACCCGTTGGACGACCATAGCCTGAGTTTCCGCCTGCTGGCGATCATCTTTCCCATCTTCGGCATTGTCGCTGCTGGCTATGTGTATGGCCGCAAGCACAAGCCCGAGATGGCGGTGGCCAATCGGCTCAATATGGACGTTTTCGTCCCGGCGCTGGTTTTTGCGGCGATGGCGGGCAAATCATTTGATCTGACGGCGTATGCGCCTTTGGCGTTGGGTGGATTCATCGTACTCGCCGCCTGCGGGTTGCTGGCCTGGCCGATTTCGCGCCTGATCGGCATCCAGCCCAAGACGTTGGTGCCGCCGATGCTGTTCAACAATTCCGGCAACATCGGACTGCCGCTCGCCGTGCTGGCCTGGGGGGAAAACGCACTGTCGGCGGCGGTGATCCTCTTCATGGTCGAGAACACCCTGCATTTTTCCTTCGGGGCACGCCTCCTCGACCCGCACGCGCGGCTACTGACCCTGTGGCGGGTGCCGGTGGTGGCGGCTGCCATCGCGGGCCTGCTGGTCGCCATCTTCAAGCTGCCGATCTGGCAACCGCTGGTCATCGCCATCAAGATGCTTGGTGACGTGTCGGTACCCTTGTTGCTGTTCTCGCTCGGTGTGCGGATGACCGACGTGTCGTTCCGTGACTGGAAGGTGCCCGTGGGGGCGGCCGTGCTGCGGCCCTTGGCGGGCATGGCCATCGCCTATGGCGTTATCCGGTTGCTGGGACTGCAGGGGCGCGATGCGGCCATGTTGCTGGTGTTCGGTGCCTTGCCGCCCGCGGTGCTCAACTTCCTGTTCGCCGAGCGCTACAAGCAGGAGCCGCAACGGGTCGCATCCATCGTCCTGATCGGTAATCTGGCGGCGCTGGTCTTTCTGCCGCTGGCCTTGGTGCTGGTGCTCTAAGTCCGGAAGCGGTCGATCTGGCGCCGGTCGCGTTTGGTCGGCCTGCCGTGGATGTCGGCCGACGGTTCGACCGTGAATTTGCGTCGCATCTGTTCGGCTTCACGGGCGGCCATGCTGTGTGGCGTTTCCTCGTAGAGCATTCGCGCTTCGCTGGCCGGGCCGCGTTTCTCCGAGAGGGCGCGGATAACGACCTCCCAGCGGGTGTCTCCGTTGAATATATCCAGCCGGTCGCCGATCTTGACGTCACGCGACGCCTTGGTCGGCGCTCCGTTCAGCTTGATCTTGCCGCCGCCGACCGCATCGGTGGCCAGGCTGCGCGTCTTGAAAAAGCGCGCGGCCCACAGCCACTTGTCGATGCGGATGCCGCTCATTGCGGCAGGGTAGTCTCGCCGGCGTAGAGTTGCTCGACGGTTTCGCGCTGGCGGATGACATGAACCTTGTCGCCGTCGACCATCACTTCGATGGCGCGCGGTCGGGTATTGTAGTTCGAGGCCATGGCCATGCCGTAGGCGCCGGCGGACATGACGGCCAGCAGGTCGCCCGGCTGCACGCAGAGCGGACGGGCCTGGCCGAGGAAGTCGCCGGTTTCGCAGACAGGGCCAACTACGTCGTAGTCACGGTGTGTGCCTCCACGCGGCGCCACCGGTTCGATGTCGTGCCAGGCTTCGTACAGCGCCGGGCGCATCAGGTCGTTCATCGCGGCGTCGATGATGGCGAAGTTCTTGCCCTCGCCTTCCTTCAGGTATTCGATCTTCGTCAGCAGCAGGCCGGCGTTGCCGACCAGACGGCGCCCTGGTTCCAGCACGACCTGCAGGCCACGCCCCTGCAACTTGTCGAGCAGCGGCGTCAGGTAGGAAGCGACCGTCGGTTGCACTTGGTCAGCCTTGTACTTGATGCCGAGACCGCCACCGAGGTCGAGGTGATGGATGCGGATGCCTTCGCTTGCCAGCTGGTCTACCAGGGCCAGGATACGGTCCAGGGCTTCGACGAAGGGTGACGGGTCGAGCAGCTGCGAGCCGATGTGGCAGTCGATGCCGGCTATCTGGATATTCGGCAGGGCGGCTGCGCGACGGTACAGCGGCAGGGCATCATCGTAGGCGACGCCGAACTTGGCTTCCTTTAGTCCGGTCGAGATATACGGATGGGTCTTCGGGTCGACGTTCGGATTGACGCGTAGGCTGATCGCCGCCTTTTTGCCGCACTGGCCGGCGACTTCGTTGAGGCGTTCCAGTTCCGGAATGGACTCGATATTGAAGCAGAAAATGCCGGCGTCGAGCGCCAGCTTCATTTCGGCTGCGGTCTTGCCGACGCCCGAAAAGACGACTTTCTTGGGGTCGGCGCCAGCGGCCAGCACGCGTTGCAGTTCGCCACCCGACACGATGTCGAAACCGGCGCCCAGGCGGGCGAACAGGTTGAGGATGGCGAGGTTGGAGTTGGCCTTGACGGCGTAGCAGACGAGCGCAGCGTTACCGGCTGGATGGCCGCCGAGGACATCCTGGAATTCGCGCAGTGATTCGGTTAGCGCGGCGCGGGAATAGACGTAGGCCGGCGTGCCGAATTGGTCGGCGATAGCTGGCAGGGCTACGGATTCGGCGTGCAGGACGCCTTTCTTCAGGGCAAAGTGGGTCATTGGGCGTTGGGACGAGTGGGCGTGCTAACATCCTTGGCAGGCGTCTTGCCGCTGCTGAGCAGCGGTTCCGGCGC
>CAMKYP010000275.1 GCA_946477505.1 uncultured Dechloromonas sp.
CCGCTGGCCCGACTCGACCCCAGCGACCTGCAGTTGGCCGCCAGCGGGGCGCGAGCCCAATTGGCCGCAGCCGAGAGCGAATTGGCCACCGCCCGCGCCGAACGCGAACGCTACACCGGCCTGGTCGTGAAGAAATTCGTCAGCCAGGCTGCCTTCGAAGCCAAGGATAACGCCTTCAACAGCGCCCAGGCCCGCCTCGAACAGGCCCGCGCCCAGAACCAGATCAGCGGCAACCAGGCGGCCTACGGCACTTTGAGCAGCGAGACGCCGGCCGTGGTGACGGCGGTGCTGGCCGATGCCGGACAGGTTGTCTCAGCCGGACAGCCGGTGCTGCGTATTGCCCGCCCCGAGGAAAAGGAAGTGGCTATCGCCATCCCCGAAAGCCGGCTTGCCGAACTGCGGGCCGCGCGAAATATCCAGGTCAGTCTCTGGGCGGCCCCTGAAACAATACTGCGCGGCGAATTGCGCGAACTGTCGCCAGCCGCCGACCCGGCGACCCGCACCTATGCGGCACGTATCCGGTTGCTCTCGCCACCGCCCGAGGTGAGACTGGGCATGACCGCCCGCGTTTACCTCAGTAGCGGCACCGGCAGCGAATTACTGGTACCGCTGAGTGCCGTGCTCGATGTCGGACAAGGACCGTTTGTCCGCATCGTCAAGGACGACAAGGTCGCATCCCGCCCCGTCAAGATTGCAAAATTCCGCGAGGACGGCGCTGCCGTCAGCGGCGGACTCGACAGCGGCGATACGGTAATCGTCAGCGGCGCCAGCAAGCTGGTCGACGGGCAGACGGTGCAGGTACGCGTTGCCACGCCGCCGGACAGGCAGCGCTAGGGCATAACGGTGAGCCAACGCTTCAACCTCTCCGACTGGACCCTGCATCACCGCACGCTGGTCGGTTTTTTCCTGCTCGCCATCGCCCTGATGGGCATCCTGGCCTACGGCAAGCTGGGTCAGGCCGAGGATCCGCCCTTCACGTTCAAACTCATGGTCGTACGCAGCTTCTGGCCAGGTGCCACGGCACGCCAGGTCGAGCAGCAGCTGACCGACAAGATCGAGCGGAAGCTACAGGAAACACCTTACATCGACCGTGTATCGAGCTTTTCCCGGCCCGGCGAATCGACTGTGCTGTTCTTTGCCAAGGACAGCACGCCGGCGGCCAGCGTACCCGACGTCTTTTACCAGGTACGCAAGAAGATCGGCGATATCCGCCACACCCTGCCCGCCGGCGTCCAAGGCCCTTTCTTCAATGACGAATACGGTGATGTCTACGGGAATATCTACGCACTGACAGGCGACGGCTTCGACTATCCGCAACTGAAGGATCGTGCCGAACGTATCCGCGATGAACTGCTGCGCGTCCCCAATGTCGGCAAGGTCGACATCTTTGGGGTGCAGGAGGAAAAAATATTCGTCGAACTGTCGAACAGCAAGCTGGCCACGCTGGGCATTGACCAGGCTGTCATCGTCCAGGCGCTGGCACAGCAGAATGCCGTAATCGGCAGCGGGTTTTTCGAAACGCAGCAGGAACGCATCCAGATTCGCCCAAGCGGTGCATTCGATTCGGTCCAGGCAGTATCCGACACGCTGATACGTGCCGACAATCGCAGTTTCCGCCTTGGCGATATCGCGACCGTCAGGCGCGGCACCAGCGATCCACCGGCCACCCAGGTCCGCTTTCGCGGCAAGCAGGCGCTGGCGATCGGCGTTTCCATGGCCAAGGGCGGCGACATCATCCAGTTGGGCAAGGATCTCAATACCCGAATCGCCACCCTGCAGAGCAACCTGCCGGTCGGCGTCGAGATCGGCGAGGCAGCCAGCCAACCCGAGGCCGTCAAGCGCTCGGTGCAGGCTTTTGTCCAGTCGCTGGCCGAGGCGGTACTGGTCGTCATGGCAGTCACCTTCATCAGCCTGGGCATACGCACCGGCCTCGTTGTCGCCATCTCCATTCCGCTGGTGCTGGCCGCGACCTTTCTCGCCATGTCCTGGTTCAACGTCGGCCTGCACAAGGTATCGCTCGGCGCGCTGGTGCTGGCCCTCGGCCTGTTGGTGGACGACGCCATCATTGCCGTCGAAATGATGTGGGTGAAGATGGAACAGGGCTGGGAGCGCACCCGGGCCGCCTCCTTCGCCTACACCAGCACGGCCGGGCCGATGTTATCCGGAACCCTGGTCACCGTCGCCGGCTTCATTCCCATTGCGCTGGCCAAGTCGTCGACCGGCGAATACGCTTTCGCCTTCTTCCAGATCAATGCCGTTGCCCTGCTCATTTCGTGGCTGGCCGCCGTGATTGCAATTCCCTGGCTTGGCTACAAGCTGCTCCCCGATCCACGCGCCGCGCGCCTGCCCGGCATGCTGCAGCGCAAGGCGCCCGGCCTGGCCAGGCTGATCGCCAAGATCGGCCTCAACGGTCCGGCTCATGCCGAGGACCATGACGTCTACGGCACGCCGTTCTACGCCCGCTTCCGCACCCTGGTTTCCTGGTGTGTCCGGCGCCGCTGGCTGGTCATCGCTATCACCGTCCTGCTGTTCGTACTGTCCATCGTCGGCATGGGCAAGGTACAGAAACAGTTCTTCCCGAACTCGACCCGCCTCGAACTCAACGTCGAACTGCGCCTGCCGGAAGGCGCCTCGCTGACGGCCATCGACGCCGAAACCCGGCGCCTCGAGCAATGGCTGGAGCGGGACAAGGCCGAGCATGACGATTTCGGACATTACATCGCCTACATAGGCTCCGGCACACCACGCTACTACCTGAGCCTTGACCAGCAACTGGCATCCAACAACGTCAGCCAGTTCGTCATCGTGGCGAATAGCGTCGAATCCCGCGAAGCCTTGCGCGAGCGCCTGATCCGACTGTACGACAGCGAAGCTTTTGGCGCCCGAGCCAGCATCAGCCGCATCGAGAACGGTCCCCCCGTCGGCTACCCGGTGCAATACCGCATCTCCGGCGAGGATACGGAAATCCTGCGCAAGACAGCGACCGATATCGCTGCAGCCATGCGCAAGGCCCCGGAACTGAGCAACATCAATCTGGACTGGAGCGAACTGTCGAAATCGATCGAAGTCGAAATCGACCAGGACAAAGCCCGCGTACTGGGCGTTTCCAGCCAGGACATCGCAGCGCTGCTGAACATGTCGCTGAACGGTTTTGTCATTACCAGCTTCCGCGAAGGTGAGAAAACCATTGACGTGGTTCTGCGCGGTGACCGGGATGAGCGCCACTATCTCTCGGCACTGCCCGACCTTTCACTACCGACGCGCTCCGGAAAGAGCGTGCCGCTCAGCCAGGTCGCTCGCCTGAAGCACGGTTTCGAGCCCGGGCTGATCTGGCGGCGCGACCGGTTGCCAACGATCACGGTACGCGGCAACCTGTACGGCAAGACGCAACCGGCAACCATTGTCGACCGCATAAAGCCGGACATCGACGCCATCGAGGCCAGCCTGCCCGACGGCTACCGCATCGCCACCGGCGGCTCCGTGGAAGAGTCGGCCAAAGGCTCCAACTCGGTCATGGCCGGCATTCCGCTCTTTGTGCTGGCTGTCGTCACCGTTCTGATGATCCAGTTGCAAAGCGTTTCGCGAGTCGCCATGGTGCTGCTAACGGCTCCTCTCGGCATCATCGGCATCGCGCTCTTCCTGCTGGTTTTCAACCAACCCTTCGGCTTCATGGCGCTGCTCGGCACGATCGCATTGTTTGGAATGATCATGCGCAACTCGGTCATTCTCGTCGACCAGATCGAACAGGATTTGGCAGCCGGCAAGGCTAGGCGGGAGGCGATCATCGAATCGACCGTACGCCGCTTCCGCCCCATCGTCCTGACTGCCGCAGCTGCCGTGCTGGCGATGATTCCGCTGTCGCGCAACGATTTCTTCGGGCCCATGGCCGTCGCCATCATGGGCGGTCTGATCGTCGCCACCGCCCTGACCCTGCTTTTCCTGCCAGCACTGTATGCGGCCTGGTACAGGGTGAAAGGCACTAGCTAGTCGGTAATTACTGCCTTCCAGCAAAAGCAAGGGGCGCCTCGGCGCCCCTCAAACTTCGCTAACAACGAATAACGAGCAACTAACGACTACTTCAGGTTTCCCAGTTCCTTCTGGATGGCCTGGATGTTTCGCTCATGCTGTCCGACCCGGTCGCGATACGGTGCTGTCCGGTCGCTCGGGCCACCCCGTGTCGCTTCCTGCTCGGCCAGTTCCTTCCTGGCCTGCTCAAGGTTGCGTTGTTCTCCCGCCAGTTCCTGCTCGAGAATATGGCGACGATCGCCATCGCGGGCCTTCTGGGCATCCTCGGCAACGCGCGGAAAGCCGCTCGGCGAAGGGTTTGCAGCCACCCCAGCAGGCCTTGCCTTGGGCGCCGGCAAGGAGTTCTCCGGGCCGCTGGAGATCACCTTGCAGTTCTTGTCGAGCCGCGAACTGGAATAGGTCGTGCTGCCATTGGCGTCGGTACATTTATAAATGCTCTGCGCCGAAACCGAAAACGGAGTCAAGGCAATCAGCAAGGCAAGGGAACTGCGTTTCATCGTCATCGATCCTAGTAACCCTTTCAGTGTACCGGACTTAACGCCAGGGCCATGGAAAAGTGGACAAAAAAAGGGCGGGAAACCCGCCCTTTTGCAACAGTGCCGATTACAGGCTGTAGTAGAGGTCGAACTCGACCGGGTGGGTCGTCATGCGAACCTTGTTCACTTCTTCCATCTTCAGGGCGATGAAGGCATCGATCCAGTCGTTGGAGAAGACGCCACCACGGGTCAGGAACTCGCGATCCTTGTCCAGGTTTTCCAGCGCTTCTTCGAGGGAGGCGCAGACGGTCGGGATCTGTGCATCCTCTTCCGGCGGCAGGTCGTACAGGTTCTTGGAAGCCGGATCGCCCGGGTGGATCTTGTTCTGAACGCCGTCCAGGCCAGCCATCAACAGCGCGGCAAAGCACAGGTACGGGTTGGACAGGGGATCCGGGAAGCGGGCTTCGACGCGACGACCCTTGGTCGAAGCGACGAACGGGATACGGATCGAAGCGGAACGGTTCTTGGCGGAGTAAGCCAGCTTGACCGGAGCTTCGTAGTGCGGAACCAGACGCTTGTAGGAGTTGGTGCCCGGATTGGTGATCGCGTTCAGAGCCTTGGCGTGCTTGATGATGCCGCCAATGTAATAGATCGCGAATTCGGACAGGCCAGCGTAGCCGTCACCGGCGAACAGGTTCTTGCCATCCTTCCAGACAGACTGGTGAACGTGCATGCCCGAACCGTTGTCACCAACGATCGGCTTCGGCATGAAGGTGGCCGTCTTGCCGTACTGGTGAGCCACGTTGTGGGTCACGTACTTCTGGACTTGGGTCCAGTCGGCGCGCTGCACCAGGGTGCTGAACTTGGTACCGATTTCGCACTGGCCGGCGTTGGCCACTTCGTGATGGTGAACTTCGACCGGCACGCCCAGGGCTTCCAGGGTCAGGACCATGGCGGAGCGGATGTCATGCAGGCTGTCGACCGGCGGAACCGGGAAATAGCCGCCCTTGACGGCCGGACGGTGACCGGTGGCGCCTTGGCCTTCGTTTCTCTCACCAGCCCCCCAGGAAGCTTCGGCAGAGTGAATCTTCAATTGGCAGCCGGACATGTCGACAGACCACTCGACGCCGTCGAAGATGAAGAATTCAGGTTCCGGACCGAAGTAGGCGGTATCGC
>CAMKYP010000276.1 GCA_946477505.1 uncultured Dechloromonas sp.
GTTGGATCACAGTGGCGGCAATGCGCCGGCGGTAGAGGCTGATCGGCATGATCAGGCTCCCTTGGCGCGGTACTCGGAAGCGCAGCCAGACCGTCCGGGGACGGTGGGTCTCGGTTTCAACAACGCCGGCACAGTCGGCATGCGCAGGGACGGTCGGGCGTACCCGGAACCACCCAGCAGCACAGCGACCGGGCGCGACTCTCTCGTCGCAGGGATTGCGAACATGGTGTTCTCCTTCAGGAAAGAAAGGGAACACCCATCCCTGGCGGGGAACTTGGGGTTCCCCGTTCGGGATGCTCCGCCGTGGACGGCAGAGCGGCTCGGCGACGTGCCAGGCGGCACGTGCAGGATGAAGGCCCACGGTTCTTGCGAACGGGGCCTTCGCTCGATGCCGATCGACCCGAAGGTCGCGCGGCAGGACACAGCATTCAGCTGGGTGGCTGAACAGGACACACGGCCATGGAGATGGCCGAACCCGACGGGAGTCGGGTATTCGGGAGGCAGGTAACGACTGCGACGCCAGCGAGGCTGGACTTCAGGGCAACCAGAGTCGCCGATGAAGGCTGTGCGGACACGATGTCCACAGAAAGCGCTTGTAGTATTGCGCCTTGATCAATCGAGGCTCAAGCCCTTGATCTGAATTGCCACCCGCAAGCGCCCGACGGTCCGAGCGCTTCAGGTGTGACCTGGCTCCGCCAAAGGTGGTATCCGATTTAGTGATTTGGTGTCATGCCTTTTCGCTCATCAACTCCCTTGCGAGACACTCCAAATTGTCGACGCGCCCATCGCTTCGACCTTTGAAAGAATAGCTTTGCTGAGGGCTTTGCCGTAAACATTGGGCAACCGTCGCCGCCAGCGCGCAACCGGTGATACCGGACGGCCTAAAACCGGGATGACCGAAACACCGGCCGTCACCTACAACGATTTGGCCATAGGCAATTTCGGCAAGCGTCAAACCAATGCTTACGTCTCCAGAGGCGACATAGCAGAAATTGAACTCAGATGTTTCATGATTGAAGAATATCTCGGCCGGAGCCATGAACAGCATTAAATCCGAGGCAAGATTTTTGAGATGAGTGTTCTCTTTTTCCTTGTTCGCATGGATGCACATATCGCTCTGCACCTTGCTCACGCTCGCTTCCGGAAATTTTTTAGGATTCTCCCTGACGTAAAAGCATACACAGCCGAGCAAGAACGCGAAGGCCAATACCGGGACGTTCCGCTTGTGTATCAGTTCGGCAAGTTCCTTGACTTTTCGCTCCGCGGACCAAGGCTTATGATAGAAGTGCTTGATTAGGACGCAATAGTGCGCAAGAAAGTCAACATTCTGTGCCACCGCCGGCGAATGCTCACTGAATACATGCAGAAGCCGCTCGACCTCGTGGGGAGGCAGGTCATACAAATAGTCTTCTCGAAGAGCGTCGACATAGTGCTTGAATGCCCTGTCTGGAGCTCCGTGAGTACGATACTGCTCGGATACAGCGACTATAGGCGTAATCTCAAGCCCTTCGCTCGCCGCCCAAGCAAAAAGCCCTCGAATATTCGCTACGTTTTTCCGCTCGCGGATAGATCCCAGAACATTGACATCCAGTAGTAATAGTCGATTTAGCGGTTGCACAGGATCGAAACGATCCTGGTTCGTGGAAGGAATGCCGTAGAAGGGGGAGCCAATCCAAATTGGAACTTCGTCGGTAGATGAGTCGATGCAACGGTGCGTAATTGAGTCTGGATGCCAGACAGTGTGAAATCTATGCATGGTCAGGAGGGTAGATTGCCAAGTGTTAAAAAGCGGACCCAGAGGATATAGATTAGTGCCCAAGCATGGATTATGCATTGGTGATTTTATGATTGCCAACGAGCCTTATTGATTGGAGGTCACATAGCAACTCGACACACTATCCGGGACGGTAGAAACCGACCTCGGCCCCGTCCGCTACCGGTGTGCGCCATGTAAGGACGGAGCGCGGGTGAAAGCACGACCCGGCGAAATACGTCCTCAGGAAGAAACCGGAGTAGTCGGGGAGCAATACCCCCCTTCGAGTACCAAAAGAAACAAACCCCCACAGCCTTTCGGCCATGGGGGTGAAATCCTGTCACGCAGCTTGCGGTATCTCTTCGGCTTCGGCCCGCCCACTGCCCGCTTCGTCCTTGTCCAGGTCGAGCTGCTTGAGCAACTCGCGTTGCCGGACCAGCAGATCGGTCAGCCGGCCTTCATACTCGAAGGACCGGGCCAGTTCCAACCGGAGGTCTTCCAGCCGCTTGTGGCGAGTCTCCAACTGCGCGCCGGCATCGGTGTGATGCTTGCCCACCGATTCCAGCGCCGCCAACAAGGCCGCCACCAGCGCCGGTCCCGTTTGATAGGGCTCGGCGTTGTACAGGCAGTGCCCTGCCAAATACAGGTTGGGCGTCTCGTCGCCGCGGGCCGCGAGGATGCCGAGGTCGAAACCGCCGAACCGGCCGACGATCCGTTCGATCATCCGGCTGGCCGTGCGCACCTCTTCTCTGGCCGTCCTCACCAACCCGCGTAGCGCTTCGCCCACCGCATCGGGACCGACGATTCTGCGCCCCGCCAGTTCCATCGCGATGCCCTGCATGGTCTGCGGCTCGATCCGGGCCGCATCCTGCGCGTACAGCGCGACCTTCTTCTCCAGCGCCTCGATCATCATCGGCAGCCGGCCCACTTCGCTTTCGTTGGCATAGCGCTGGTTGCGCCACACCGAGAACAGCGTCGAGAGCTTGGCCACCTCCGCGTCCACGCCGGCTTTCTCGATCACCAGCGGGTTGCCCGACGCCAAGGCTTTCACCTCGGCATAGGACAGCGCCGCCAATTCCACATCCTCCAGCGACCGGATGCCCTGGTCGCCCTTCATCACCTGGGCGATGAAGCGCGCCTTGGTCTCCAGCGTTTGCCACATGTAACTGTCAAAACTGCCTTCCGTGACATACCGGAAGATTTCCACTTCCTCGCAGTCATTGCCCTGGCGCAGGATGCGCCCCTCGCGCTGCTCGACGTCACAGGGACGCCAGGGCGCATCGAGGTGATGCAGGGCCGTGAGCCGCGTCTGCACGTTGGTGCCGACGCCCATCTTGGCGGTGGAACCCAGCAGCACCCGCACCCGGCCTTCCCGCACCGCCTTGAACAGCGTTGCCTTCTGGACATCGGTCTCGGCAGCATGGACGAAGGCGATCTCCTTTTCGGGGATGCCCGCCTCAATCAGCCGGTCCCGCAGATCGTCATAAACACTGAAACTCTTGCCGCCCTTGGGAGACGACAAGTCGCAGAACACCAACTGGGTGCCGCGGAAGTCCGTCGTGCGTTGCCAGATGGCGTAAACCTCCCGCACGCAGGCCGAGACCTTGCCGTTTTCGTCGAAGCGCGCCAGCGGCGCCACCAGCCGGAAATCCAGCGCGGCCTTGCGGCCGTCAGTGGTGATCGCCAGCATGTTGTCTTCGTTCGGCTTGACGTCGCCGTTGCGGATGGCTTCCGCCCGCTGGACCAGCGTCTGCACGAAGGCCTTCAGCGACGGACTCGCCGGGCAGGCGACGATGCGCGGTTTGCCGCCGCGCAGCTTCGGCACCGGCAGGTCCAGCATCTCCGCCGTGCGGATGTCGGCCACTTCGCCGAACACCGCCATCAGCTCGGGCACATTGATGAACCGCGCGAAGCGCGTGTGCATGCGATAGCCACTGCCGTCCGGCGCGATCTCCAGCGCCGTGACGCTCTCGCCAAAGGTGGCGGCCCAGGCATCGAACTGCTGTAGCCCGAGCTCCGCCAGCCGGTTGGGCTGCAGGTAGCGCATCATGGTGTGGATCTCGGCCATGGTGTTGGCCACCGGCGTCGCCGTCGCGAACACCACGCCGCGCTGCGCATGCCCGTGGAGCTGCATCGTGTAGCGCGTCTTCAGGAACAGATCGAAGGCGCGTTCCGAACTCGTCAGTGGCAGACCCGCCACCCGCGTCATCTTGGTGAACCGGTAGAGGTTCTTGTGCAGGTGGGCCTCGTCCACGAACAGGGCGTCGATACCCAGCAACTCCCAGCTGAGCAGGTCGTCCTTCTTCTGGTCGGCCGACAGCTTTTCCAGCCGCACCGTCCAGTTCTTCTTCATCGCCTCGAGTTGCTTGACGATCCGATTGGACCGGTCGTTGCTCTTCTCGGCGCGTACCGCCATCTCTATTTCATGGATGATCTCCTTGATGAATCGCTCGCTGAATCGCGGCGACATCCTGATGCGCTCGAAGCTCGAGTGCGTGATGACCACTGCATCCCAATCGCCCGTGGCGATGCGCGACACCAGCTCGCGCCGGCGGTCGCCTTCCAGGTCTTCCTTGCTCGCCATCAGCACCGAGGCGTTCGGGTAGAGCCGGACGAATTCCGCGGTGTACTGGGCCAGCATGTGGTTGGGGACCACATGGCAAGGCTTGTTGACGAAACCCAGCCGCCGCAACTCCATGCCGGCGATGACGCATACCGCCGTCTTGCCGGCGCCGACCACATGGAACAGCCCAGTGTTGCCGGACTGCACGATGCGCCACACCGAATCCAGCTGGTGCGGATGCAGCACGAAGCAGCGGGAGAATCCCGGCAGCTTCAGGTGCGAGCCATCGAAGCGCCTCGGCCGCGTGGCGTTGAACAGGTCGTTGTAGATCCTGCACAGTTTCTCGCGGCGTTCGGTGTCCTCGAAGGCCCAAGTGGCAAACCGCTCCTTGATCAGGCCCAGCTTTTCTCGTGCAGCCAGCGTCTCGTCGGGATTGACGAAGTACTTGTCGGTCAGCGGATCGCGGTCGCGTACCGTGGGTACCTGGACATTGAGCGCGCACTGCACGAGCTCGATCGCGTTCATGCGCGAGGTGCCGAACTCCTGGGTCACCTTCACGTTTTGTCGGGCTTCCCAATCGCCGTACTTCACCGACCAGGCGCCGGCCTCGGCCGAATAAGCCACCTGGCAGTCCTTGAGTTCCAGGACCTGCTGGATGAACGCCTCGACCTCGATGGCCGGAATCCACACCGCCCCCAGGCGCGGCTCGATGGCCGCCGGTGGCAGGTCTTCCGGTTGCACCTGTTCTAGCGCGTCGATGTTGCGCTGGTAGGTACTCCCGGAGAGCACCGCCTGCTTGAGCTTCGCTTTCACGTTGCCCGACAGGTAGTCGTCGGCGGTCTTCCATTCCCCGTCGGCCGGGTCACGGAAAACCTGCCCCGCTCCGGCCAGTGCTTCCAGCACCGCCGCTTCGGGTGCCCCAAGCAGTTCGGCCATGTAAGCCGGATCGATCCGGCCACGCCATTGGATGGACGCAGCCAGCGCTTCGGCCGGCTCGCCCGCCGTGCTTGGTTCGACGACCCGGGTCAGCGTGCGCCGCGTGAACAGCGCAGCCTTGCGGGCCGTGTCGGCCTCTTCGTCGTAATGCTCCAGCGACAGCAACAGCGGATAGTCCGGGTCGCGCCGGAACGCGAGCGCATTGGCGCGCGTGGACAGGCAACCGTAGCGCGACACAAAGCGCTCGTAGGTCCCGTTGAGCATGGCTCGCAGGTGACCCAGCCGACCGTCGCCCGCATCCGCCAACTGCGCGTCGAGCAGGGCCCGGGCGTGGTCGCGGATGGCGCACAGGCCGGTGACGCGGGCCCGTTGCGTGGCGTTGAGCTGGTCATGGA
>CAMKYP010000277.1 GCA_946477505.1 uncultured Dechloromonas sp.
GCTGGCTGCCGAATACCTCACTCTGAAAAACAAGGTGGGTTCGCCGGGGGCTTACTTTCTATTTGCTGGACCGGATCGAAAACCACAGCAAGGAGCGCATCGACACCTCGAATTTTTCCATCGAACACGTCATGCCGCAGAACGAGGACTTGCGGCCGGAATGGCGTTCTATGTTGGGTGATGACTGGAAGACCGTGCAGGAGACTTGGCTTCACCGGTTGGGCAACTTGTCTTTGACGGGCTACAACTCAACGTACAGCGATCGCCCCTTCACGGAAAAGAAAACGATCGGAGGCGGTTTTAACGAAAGCCCACTGCGTTTGAACAAGTTCATTCGTGAGCAACCGACCTGGAACGCTACAGCCATAGAGCAGCGAGGAAAGTTGCTCGCAGCCAAGGCGCTCGAAGTCTGGCCGGCACTTGTAGTTGATGCACTGGCAGTCAAGCAGCGGGAGCTGGATGAGTACAAGGCGATGGCCGCCAACTATTCAGTTGATGGCGTTGAGATGGATGAGGTCACGAAAAAACTATTTGATGCCGTGCGCCCGCACATCCAAGCGTTGGGCACAGACGTGGTTGAGCTGCCCAATGACCGCAGTGTGGTCTATCGTGTCTTTGATTTTTTCGTTGAGATCATTCCCCGCAAACAGCGATTGAGCCTGCTGCTCAACCTGGACTTTGCCGATTGCGAAGATGCGTCAGGCAAGGCCCGCGACGCCACTGAATTTGCGTTCATCATCGGCGCAATGGAGGCCGGCGGCGTGCTTTACACGCTCGACTCGATGGACGATCTATCGGGCGCGCTGAACGTAATTCGGCAAGCCTATGAACGGGTGACGGAGTGACCTATGACGGCACAGATACCAGACAGTCTGACATTTGACGGCCGCAAATGGGTTATCGAAGAATGGGATGGAGATAGCGACTGCATCCCACCGAACGAATCTCTCGGATTTGAAACAATCAGCCCAGCCACCAATAACTGGGCTGGACGGATCAATCACTTCCTTGTTCACCGCGACAGCCTTTTGCTGTTCAAGATTGAAGTCACCCTGCATCCTGACAACAAGGGAATTCTTCCTTTTGGTGCTCGCCGTGAAGTCGTGACTCAGTACGAACAACTTGAGCACTGGGGGGAAAATGGGATGCAGATGATCCAGCGCCCCCGAGAATACGAATATCTGGTCTTTGATGATCTGGAAATCCCATTCACTGGAACGCTGACCCTTAGCTACCCGTACTTCGATTATTGGGAAGTCCCCTGGCCAATTGAGGACGATGAGGATGAGCCCCAACGACGTGCAGAGGCCACATTCGAGAACGGTGTCTTGCTGTACTGGGATGAATCAGAGGTGGCGAATCGTGATGAATGAGCGGTCATTCATCGATAAGGTTGCAGCCAGCTCAGCTCAAGAACCGGAAGTAGTCGATCGGGTCATCGAAGAGTTTTGTCTCGGTTTACGACGTGAACTTGATGAATACAAGGGCATTAATGGCGACTACATCGGAGAGCAGCTTCACTGGGATATTGGCAATAGGGCTTTCTTTCACTTACTCGGCTTCCTTGACCAATTCTCTAAAAGATATCAGTGGGAACCGGGCATAGCTTACGAATATGGAGCTCGCCTAATAAGCAAGGATGAGTGGAAGCCCTTTAGCCAAGAATATTTCGGTTCCAACACAAACATATCTGACCAACCACCCACAGTTGATAATTAGGATCGGGGGCTGGCATTCCAAAGAACGAGTTTAAATCCTGCTACAAGCCATCTTTCTTGTACGACTCCAGTGCGATGCTGTTGCAGAAGTTCCCATAGGTCGGAAATAGGAGAGTTATCGGCCATTGATCTCAGGTAGTCGCCTACGCCAGGAAGCTGAAGTCGATAAAGATCGGGTCTCGCCGATGCAGGTGAATCCATGGTGGCTTTCAAATCCACATAAGCCGGAGCCACAACGCCAATTAGACGAGGGAAACCAAGGGCAATATGTAATCCCTTCGGGTCAATATCGACGAAAGCAAGCACCGGCAGGCCACTCGCATCGATAAAAGCCTTCACGTTGTTAAGTCGGCTTTCAGTTTTGTCTCCACGATAGATAACAAGCGGGTTTTTACAGTAGTCAGGAAGGTCGAAAGCCAGTTGATGTAGCTGATCAAATACTTCATAGTTTTCAACCAGCATGATCGAGTCATGTCTGATACTGTTAGCGACGCTCCGCCAGTCGCTATCTACATGGCAACCATCTGGTAGCGACAGGGTTCGACCAGCTAGGTTAAGCGTCTTGTCGGGAAGGGACTTCATGGACACCCTGCCTGTCTTTAGCGCACCACCGCCAGCCTTTTCGTTTGGGGTCGCCATCGCCAGCCTATCGCTGCGCGACATGTCTTTGATGGGCAATGGGGTAGCAGAGTAACCTCGGGCCAGTAGGAGTTCCCGCATTTCCAGCCGATTACGGTCGCTCAGGTACAGGGTCTTGCCTTGAATGCGACCGATGCCTAGATCCTCCTGCAATCGGCGTGCCGTTACACTCAGGGGGGTCGAAGAGGCCTCCTTCTCCAACAAGCGCTGCATCAGTTGGGCCAGGGTTTGATCAAGCATGGAATCAAAGCCCCTTGCGTGCGGCCAGAACGTCGTGGATCAAAACATTCCCATCGAAGACAGGGTGTGGATGCTCGACCCGACGGAAGCTCCAGGAACCCGCGCGTCCTTCACGCTCATCCTCCGAAACCAAGCGGAGCAACCAGACGTCTTCGCCAATGCTGCTTGTCATTGAGGGATGCTCAAGCCACCAGCGCCGCGCCGAAATCCATTCCGGACTTTCTGCAGCCTCCATGAAAAATGCCCGGACCGCTTTCTTCAGCGGTGACTGGGCTACGACAAGCACGGTTTCGGAGGTTTCTTCGACGAGCTGACCAGCTGGCCTCCGCTCGATACGCATCTCTGCGGAAGCTGGAATGGTGCCAGCGATTTCCCGCAGGACATCTTCCGACTCCGGTTGGGCGACGTCCGGGTGGCTGGCCAGCGCCATTGGCGCAGCCAAACCGACCCACTCGGGCGGTGTGGCAGCCTCATCCCAGTTCTTCGGTGTCCAGTCGGGATTTCGGTTGAGATGCAGAGCAAAGGAACGAACGAGCCGGGCACGGTCCTCGATCTTGCGAAACTCGAACAGGTATTGCTGGAGTTGATGCAGGACTGTCTTCAGCTTTTCGCGGAAGGTCGGAATGCGGTCCTCAAGCAGAGCGCGGAAGGAAAGCGCCAGGTCTTCGTTGCCGGACAGTTGGTCGGCAAAGTCAGCGAAGTGGAAATTCTCGAGGAGGCTGACCAGCTTGCTGGTGCGGTCCTGGTAGTGGAGGTTTTGCCGGCGTTTCTCCGCGATGGTCGACACTGCAGCGAATTTGGTGGCCACCATCGCATGCAGGATGGTCAGCTCATCATCGATGGAATCAGCGATGTCCGAAATCGCCTCGCGGATTGCCATCTCGTACTGCTCGGCAGACGCATCACGTCCGTCCTGAATGGCGAGGGAATGTTCGGCAAGCAATTTCTCAAGGCTGGAGAAATATCCGCCGACGTTGGCGCCGATGGCAAATAGCCGTTCGGTGCTGAGGGCGATGTTCAGAAATTGACGGAAGGACGAGCGAAGCTGGAAGGTGTCGCGAATGTCAGGGGAGAGCAGACGAATCTGTCGGAGCAGTTCGATGTCCGAGGCATTCTCGTCGGTTTTGACGATCCGTGTGTTGTAGTAGGTGGAGCTAACCGTCCCGGCGCACTTGAACAGGCGAGACAGGAAGATCTCGACGGCAGTATGGTTGCTCAAAAGAGCCTCCCCGTTTCAGGGTCGTCATCCTTTTCGTCCTGAAGCTGGATGCCCTCGTTCTCCATCAGGAACGCAATCATCTGGTAGTAGTAGTCCAGTTTCCCGGTGAAGCGCCAGGCCTCCTGTTCCGGGTAGGCGAAGACAATGTAGCCAGCCTTTTCGAGCTGCTGGAATACCTTCCCGAGCATCGCGTTGGAAGAGGCCTCATTGACCGCGAACTCCTTACCCAGGGTAGCGAACTCGCGAAGCTTCTCCTGAAGGTGCGGGTTCTCGGTGACGGATTTCAGGATGGCCGGGTAATCGATACGGTCGCCGGGCGATGGCGCCACATCGGTTTTCAGGCTGTCCATGCAGAGTTCGATGAACTGGATGACTGGCCGGATCGTTTGCTTGATGGAGACCATCACGCGCTTAGCCTCCGCCCGCTGCTCCTTGCCGACTTTCACCCACGAGGCGTAATAGGCCTGGCCGTTGGGCGTGATCGTCAGCCGGCGCTTGATCTTGCCCAGGAAGGCATCTACTTCGGACTGGAAGGCTTCATCAGCCAGTGCGCGGAACAGGGAAGGAGCGGTGGCCTCGCAGATGAACTCTCCCTCGAGGAGCTTGGGAACAATTTGATCAAGCATGCTCATGCTCCTCATCTTCCAGCTTCACGGTGGCCAGCGTGCGGCCTGGCAGTATCTTGTAGTTCTTGGTGAAGAGAGGGGCGAGGTCAGGATCGACGTCGGGGAAGGCCGAGACCATGGTGATGTTGTTGCGCGCGAGCAAGTTGAGGAGGGCGGTTGCGTTGCCGACGGACAAGTCCTTCAACTCGTCCACCACGAAAGGAACGGCGACCCGCTCCTTGCGCCGGATGCGGTTGATAAAGCCGATCAGGATGACCACAAGAATGATGTAGGACAGACCATTGGAGCTCATGCGGGCTAGCGAGGCTTCGTTCTTGGCCACCTTACTGCCGTCGCCGTCAATGTTGGCGGTGACCTGCAGGTTGATCAGGTCGACCGGATCCGCGACAAGCCCCTTATCGTCGCTGAGGACCATGGCCACTTCGCGGGCCGCCGAAATGAAGCTCGCCGGGGGCAGTGCATCACCCTGGGTGTGCCAACTGTCGTATTCGAAATGCAGTGCCTCAATTGCCTGCCAGTAATTCTGCTTGTCCACATCGGTCGTGATGATGACGGAGACGTCGGCAATGTTGGCAAAGACCTGCCCCTGGTGAAGATGGGATTTGAGGTCGCTGGCGAAATTCCCGACCTGTTTCTTGAAGTTGCCCAGCCCGCTCCAGAAGGCTGAAATGTTCTGGGCGAACGTCTTGCCGAGTTGAATAAGGGTCGCCTTGTTCTGCGCGTGCTCATGCTGGTACCAGCCGCGAAGTCCCTCGATCCATAGATACTCTTGTCCGGGCGGCGGGTAGCCGATGCGCTGCTGGGCAGTGGCATGGTAGCGCTCGGGGCCACTGCCAGGCGTGCTCATCATCTGCTTGCGGATGTCGTCGACGCCTTCGTGAATGCGCTGCAGAAGCTCGGCGTAGTGGCGCTGCAACTCCCGCCGGCGAGCGGTGAGAAGCTCAAGAGAGACCCGATCGTCGAAACCGGCGTCGAAAGTGGCCTTATCCTTGGGCCAGGAGGCCAAATTCCCCATCTGACCGTATGCCTCGCGCCGCAACTTTTCGGATTTATCGATCCCTTCAGTGACCTCCTTGGCAATCCGGTCGTGTTCTTTCAGCCGCGCGTCGCGCTCACGCACGAGCTCGAGATGCGCCTCCTCGAACTGTAGAGGTGGTTCCGCGAATCCGGACATCGAGTTAAGTGAAATCTCTGCTTCAATG
>CAMKYP010000278.1 GCA_946477505.1 uncultured Dechloromonas sp.
GAAGCAGAGATTTCACTTAACTCGATGTCCGGATTCGCGGAACCACCTCTTTATGACTTCTATTTTTTCCGGTTGCGGCAATCAGTATTTGCCCATTTTTGAGACAGGTAGCCAAACTCAGATCGACTCCCTGCTCTCACAAACATCAACAATGTCTGAATCAGACATCAAGTTCTTGATGTTTTTTGCGTCATTTCCCTCGGTCAACAAGGTGGTATTCAAGACTGTAGCAAGCGCCGTCCTGCGCTGGGGCGACCAGTACAGAAAGGAGCAAAAAGCGTATTGGCTTGAACTACGTCGAAACAAGAAGAAGTTTGCCCAAGAGATTGAATGGGCGATTATGGACAACTACATCCTGGACTTGATGGATGCACGCCTAACCCAGGAAGAAGCCAATCATCTGATCGGCGAGAGAACGCCATTGCATCACGCAGCATGGCACAAAAGCCTTTACGCTAACCCGAGATTCCCGGAACTGGCCGTAATGAGGTTTCTCACTTGTAACTACTCGCTTGATTCAACCAAGCAGTGCAGTGACCTGGGCGAAACAGCGTGGCACCGTGCATGCATGAAAGCAGACCTGCAGCTATTCCGGACACTGGCTTCAGAAACACGGTACGGAAGCCTTCACATCATGGACAAAATGGGCGATACACCGCTTCACAAACTGTGCGGCGTATATCCGTGCCAGACACATTCGCCAGAAATTGCCCAATTTCTGTTGGCCCATGGCGTTGAGAAAGCTGCTGTCGCCAATGATGGGAAAACGTGCACCGACATTCTGATCGAATATCTTGCAAAAACCCCCTCTCCAGACGGGGAAGCTCTGCTTAGGGTCATGCAGGAGGCGAAAACGCTACCAGGGAGTGCCTATCATGACTGAAATGAACATCACTCACACGGATGCTGCAGATTCAAATAAACGCGCTCAGCATGATGATAAACCACCTCAAAAATATCTCCGCTATGTCGAAAAAGCTGTAAAGCTAGCGAGGTCACTTCTCAAAGTTAGCGGGACCGTTCCTATGTGTGCATTTCTAGGCAATGATGCAACGGGTTTATTGTCTCCGCTATTCTCAACCACGGATGGCAAGGTATGCGGCAATCTGAGCACTGAACAGATCATGATGACGGCGGCAATGACAAATGCTGACTTCATTCTCTTGATCGGAGCCTCTTGGAAGATTCGAAAAAATAGCGCGCTCAACATTGAAGAAGTTCGACTGAAATACGGAAGCATCGAAGCTTCGCCATATGCGGTTGAGGCGTGCAGTTTCGTGCTTGAAACGCGCACCGGCATTTGGTTGGCTCAGCCAGAAATCAGAAGTAATTCGAGAACCAGATGCATCGATAGGGTTGAGTTCCGGCGCGCGGATACCGTGGAATGGCAAAATATGAGGCTACTTCCGGAACGGAAGTGACCAGATTGCCACAAGCCAGTTCAGCTACCACGCCGTACTGGGAGTGCAAATAAAATAAAGCGGGGGGTCTCAATTAGCCCCCTGCTTTCGATAGCTGCTTCACCTAGATCAGCTAAGTTTGACTACCCGGTCAATTTTCGCCTGTGACCGAAATGCCCCCCCTCGTTTGCGTAGTTCGTCAAACGTAGCCGTATCGTTGTCGTTAAGTTGCTCGGAGAGCACCAATAGGGCACCGACCAGCAAATCCAGATCGTACTGCGCCATAACGTTGTCGTTTGATTCACGACTTGGCGCTATATCGTTGCCGTTTTGACAACCTAACGTGAATCGGTCGAGCTGAACCATCTTCACGAGTGCTCCGAGGACAATTTTTTCGCGGGTATCAATCGCCCTTTTCAGACTCTTGGCCAGACGATCTGCCTTGCTTTCCGCATCCATTTTGCGAGCAGCTAACTGCTTTGCTCGCAACTCTAGCGATGCCTGACTCGCTCTGAGCCGAGCCAGTGTTGATGCGGCTTTTGCCGTATTTTTTTGTAGTGCCATGTACCACCTCCCTTGTGATTTCAGCGACCGTTTCCGAAAAAGATCGGTAAATGGTTGCGTTAATTTTTATGCTATGTAAATTTAATTCGCATAGCAAACGATTCGGCACAAGGTCATCAGCCTCCGCTAAAGCGCATCTATACAAAGGTTCCCTTTGTGAGCGCTCTGCGAGGCAACAGCAGGTCAGCAGCCTCCTCGTTAGCACTTGGAGGCTTCATGGCAATTTTTTATTTCAACGCAAAACTACTTTCCCGATCAGCCGGCCACAACGCCGTGGCTGCTGCAGCCTATCGGTCGGGAGCGCGTTTCAAATGTGCGCGCACTGGCACGGTGCACAATTTTCGGCGCAAGACCGAAGTTCAGCACAGCGCCATTCATGTTCCGGATGGCTCACCGTCATGGACGCATGACCGTAGCCAGCTTTGGAACAATGCAGAGAACAGCGAGACGCGCATCAATGCGCAACTCGCCCGTGAAATCGTTATTGGCATTCCGATTGAACTGACCTCGGAAAGCCGTCCTGCCTTGCTCGACGGTTTCGTTCGCGAGGCATTCGTTTCACTCGGCATGATCGCCGACTATTCTATCCACGACAAAGCCGGCAATCCGCACGCCCATATCATGCTGACCCTGCGAGAGGTATCCGCAGATGGTCAAGGTTTCGGAGCCAAAAGCCGCGATTGGAACAACCCAGGGCTGGTAGAAAAGTGGCGTGCTCTATGGGCTGAGCATGCCAACAAGATGCTGGCACAGCAAGGCCATACGGTTCGCATTGACCATCGTTCGTTGACTGACCAGGAAATTGCCGGCCCGGCCACCGTTCATGTCGGCAGAGATAACGGCCTCAACAGTGACGCCGTGCAGGAACGGAAAGATTTCAACGCGCTGATCATGGTTCAACGCGAACTAGCCCGCATCAAGGATGAGGAACGAGCGATCCACGAGCAGCTCACCCGCATTACCTCCGACATCATTGACCTCGAAACGACGCTCTCAGAAGCCCTTGCCGAACGCGATCAGCAAGGCTCAGGTGCCACTGGTGCACCAGCCAGTGAAACACCGGCAGGCATCGTTTTACCGGGTGATGCCGATTTCACCCTGACCCTACCCATTTCCCGTCGCCGGCCATTACGGCCACGACATCAAGCAGCACAAATCATCACAACCACCACGGAGGTAACCCCCACATGCTCAGACTTTTGATCTCACTACTTATCCAGCTTTTCTTCCGGCGACCAGCCGGCATTGCTCCCGGTCAAAAAGCCCAGGATATGGACAAGGCGCTAGAACGGCTGGAGGAAGCGTATTGCGCCGCCCACGGCAAACGCTATCGCCGTCCACCGGCCAGACCACCGCAGCCCATCTTTGATCTGCCCCCCGAATTGGACTTTTCACTATAGGAGGAAATACCCCATGTCCGTCACTTACACCATCCACCGCCACAACGATCTCAGTTTCTTCAACTGGCTGGCACAACTCAACCCGAGCCGTAGCGGCGAGGTCGCCAATCTGAACAAGGAACTGTTTTGCACCTATGTCGCCTATGATGCACTTGCCGCCTGGGCCGATGAACGTCTCTACACACTGCCGGCCAAACTGCCGCAGATTTCCGAGCTGACTTATTTTGGAACATCCAAGGCTGAGCGGATTTTCTGCGCAGCCCTGTTTGGCGATGGCAAACGCGCCTTGTTGTTCGAAGTCTTCCCGCTGCAATTGTTACTGCTGCCTTATGGTGTTCGGCACGACGGCAGCACGGAGGTTTTGGCACCGGGACTGCGCTACGAGATTCACTTACCGGATGACAAACAACCCATCTCGAACCTCTTCACACTGAGAGATGATGCCGTAGGGTTGATGTTGTCCGAGGAAACGCAATCCGATCCCCTTGCCCAGATCAATCCGCAAACCGGACTCAAACCCGTGTTACCCAATCGACTGCGCATTGATGCCAACCTGCCCGAACTGGCTTACGTTCATTTCAACCAGAGTCCCGTACTCGAATCTTTACTTGGAGCCTGACCATGACCCAAACCGAAAAAACCATCCAGCTCTCGCCCGCCATGTGCCGCGTCCTGCTCGACGCGCTGCAACCCATCGTTGCCGGCGAGCAAAGCGGTGCACAACTGACGCTGACCGACGACAACGACGGCAGCACCATCGAACTCATATTGATAGGAGAAACCGACGATGAATAAACCGACCCCAAAACGCGATCTCTACCAGGAGGTAACCGACAAAATCATTGCAGCGCTCGAATCCGGCACTCTCTGGCAACGCCCCTGGTCAGCCCTGGCCGAAACGGGGCTACCCCGTAATGGTATCTCTGGCCGGCACTACAACGGCATCAACACCATCCTGCTTTTTCTGGAAGCACAACAGCGCGGCTTTGATGACAGTCGCTACATGACCTTCAAGCAGGCATCCGAGGCAGGCTACAAAATCCGCAAGGGTGCGAAAAGCATTCCGGTCTACTTTTTCAAGAAGCTCGACATCGAAGAGCGCGATCAGCAGACCGGCGATACGACGAAGAAGGCCATCCCTTATCTGACTGAGTATCGTGTGTTCAATGCCCAGGATATTGAAGGACTGGAACCCGCCATTATTCGGCCGCCGGAATGGAAGCCCATCGAGGTCATGGAACGGCTGGTCAAGAAATTGGGCGTGGACGTGCAGTACGGTGGAAATCGGGCCTACTACAATCCCAGCAGCGACCACGTTCGCATGCCTGTGCGCGGTGCCTTTCCGAGTGCGGAAGCGTTCTATGGCACGCTGGCACACGAGATCGGGCACTGGACCGGCCACCCGAGCCGGCTGAACCGTCAATTTGGGCAATTTGGCGATGAGCCTTACGCGCGAGAGGAATTGAGGGCAGAACTGGCTAGCGCCTTTCTTTCAGCAGAGACCGGCATCTCAAGCAACACCGATAACCACGCAGCCTATCTCAGCTCGTGGATCAAGGCATTGAAAGCGGATCGTCGAGAAATCTTCCGGGCATCCAGTGATGCGACAAAAATCGTTAGTTTCATGCTGGGCCGAACCGAGGAGAATAATACGGCTGCCAAATCGACCACGGAGCCCACCCCCGAAGCAGCCCCTATTGCGACCGTTGCTGAAACACGAAAACGCCGGCCACTGCGAGAAGCGATGACACCCGGTAGCGCAAAGCGCTTGGCGAATCAGCCACAAGGCTGGGAAGGGTTTACGGCTAGGCCATAGTGCGCCAACGGCCTACGCTATTGACATTTTTGGCGCATTGCTGTACGATTTTGCTCATGAATTGCACGACAACCAGCGCTTTTTTTGCTGCGCTCACCCACCTGATTTCTGTCGAGATATCGATCCGCGCTTAACGCTGCGGACTTTCGGTTCATCACTCGTCGTTCCCGATAAGCCACGCAGCCGGCGTGGCTTTTTTCCGTCTGGAAAAAATGTTTTGTGTGCATGGGGCACACCTCGCTGAAGCGTTCAGGAACGTCGAGGCCAGAGGTTTTTACCATGCAGCTCTACCAAACACACCCTCACGCAAACGTAATGCCGGCCATGACGGCTGGCGAGTTCCAGGCACTTAAAGCCGATATCCTTGAGAACGGCCAACACGAAACGATCAAGCTGTTCGACGGAAAGATAGAGGTGGTTCCGCGAATCCGGACATCGAGTTAAGTGAAATCTCTGCTTCAA
>CAMKYP010000279.1 GCA_946477505.1 uncultured Dechloromonas sp.
CGGACTTGGTATCGGGCAGGTAGGTGCAATGCACGGCGACGACCTTGCCGTTCTCGTCCTTGTCACAACCGGTGCATTCGACGATGTAGCCGTACTTCAGGCGTGCCTTGTTGCCGGGGAACAAGCGGCGGAAGCCTTTTTCCGGCACTTCCTGAAAGTCCTCGGCTTCGATCCACAGTTCGCGGCCGAAGGGCATGATGCGCGTGCCGAGTTCCGGGTGCAGCGGATGGTTGGTGACCGTGCAGTCCTCGAACTGGCCTTCCGGGTAGTTGTCGATGATCAGCTTGAGCGGGTCGAGCACGGCGACGCGGCGCTCGTCCGATTCATTCATGACCTCTCGCATGGCGTCCTCGAACAGCACGTAGTCGATTAGCGAATCGTTCTTGGAGACGCCGATGCGGTCGGCGAACAGGCGGAAGCCTTCGGCCGAGTAGCCGCGGCGGCGGGCGCCGACCAGGGTCGGCATGCGCGGGTCGTCCCAGCCTTCGACGTGCTTTTCCTCGACCAGCTGGATCAGCTTGCGCTTGGAGAGCACGACGTAGGTCAGGTTGAGGCGGGAGAACTCGATTTGTTGCGGCAGCGGGCGCTGCAGCAAGCCGCCCTCGGCGAGGCGTTCGAGCAGCCAGTCGTAGAACGGGCGCTGGTCCTCGAACTCCAGCGTGCAGATGGAGTGCGTGATGTTTTCCAGCGCATCCTCGATCGGGTGGGCGAAGGTGTACATCGGATAGACGCACCACTTGTCGCCGGTGTTGTGGTGCGTGGCGTGGCGGATGCGGTAGATGGCCGGATCGCGCAGGTTGATGTTGGGCGAGGCCATGTCGATCCGGGCGCGCAGGATGTGGGCGCCATCCGGGAATTCGCCGGCCTGCATGCGCTTGAAGAGGTCCATGTTCTCGGCGACGCTGCGGCCGCGGAAGGGCGAATCGGTGCCCGGCTGGGTCAGCGTGCCGCGATTGGCGCGCATTTCGTCGGCCGACTGGCTATCCACATAGGCATGGCCAGCCGAGATCAGGTATTCGGCGAACTGCGCCATCCAGTCGAAGTAATTGGAGGCCTGGTAGAGATTGGTTTCGCCGGCCTGCTCCCAGGAGCATCCCAGCCATTTGACCGAATCGATGATGGCGTCGACGTATTCCTTCTCTTCCTTCTCCGGGTTGGTGTCGTCGAAGCGCAGGTGGCAGCGGCCGCCGTAGGTTTGCGCCAGTCCGAAATTGAGCAGGATGGATTTGGCGTGGCCGAAGTGCAGGTAGCCGTTCGGCTCAGGCGGGAAGCGGGTGCGAATCTTCGCCGGGTCGAGCGGTGCGGCGGCGTGATCGGCGGCAGTGCCGGGGCGGCCTGCCCAATGGCGCTGGGCATGCTTGCCGGCGGCGAGGTCGGCCTCGACGATGTTCTTGATGAAATTGGCGGCAGGTGCCGGGGTGTTGGCGGGCTGGTTGGGGCTGCTCACGGGTTGAACCTCTTTGATTAAGCGCGTTATTTTACCCGTCCAAGGCGCTTCAGACAGTAGAATTGCGCAATGTCCTTCCTGCACCAGCTCTCCGTGCTCAATTTCCTCGCCGTCGGCCTCGGTGCCGCGCTCGGCGCCTGGATACGCTGGCTGCTCGGGCTGCTCCTCAACCCACTGTTCGTTGCTTTGCCGCTTGGCACGTTGATGGCCAACCTGCTCGGCGGCTACCTGATTGGCGCTGCAGTCGGCATCTTTCATCTCAACACCCATTTCCCGCTGGCCTGGAAGCTGTTCGCCATCACCGGCTTCCTCGGCGGGTTGACCACCTTCTCGACCTTCTCGGCCGAAGTCGTCGAGCGCTTGCTCGCTGGCCAGCCCGCCTGGGCAGTTGGTCTGGCCTCGGTGCATCTCGCCGGCTCGCTGACGGCGACCTGGCTGGGCCTGCTGACGGTCGGGGCTGGCCGCATTTGGTCTTGATCGGTAAACACCCCGGCTGTCACGAACCTGCAATACAAAGTCGGAAAAATACGCGCCTCATTTAACTGAAGCGGGAGAATTTCATGCGTACTTTCCTGGCAACCTCTGCCATTGCCCTTGGGCTGACCGGTTGTGCCACCCAGACCCCGGCTTCGGCCGACAAGCCGGTTGCTCCGGCCGCCGCCGCCACGCCGGCTGCGAAGACGCCACAATGCTGGAACGGCGATGCCGGCAAGTTCGAGGAAGTCGGCAGCAAGGCCAGCATTTCCGGTGTCACCGTGGTTTGCGAAAAGACCTCGGATGGCAAGAACGCCCAGTGGATGGGTGTCGGCAAGAAATAAGCCGTAGCGCCCGCTAGCGCAGGCGTTTGCCGAAGGCAGCCGACCAGTCGCCCAGATGGCGCTCCACTTCGGCCGTATAGCCCGTGTCTTCGCCTAGTTGGGCGTTGATCTCAGCATGTGTCTTGTCCAGGCGCAGCACCTCGGCCGACGTGTCGAGGCCTCGTGCCTTGGCGACAAACGCTTCCGCCTGCCGGCAGGCATTTGCCCGGCGGCTTGAACAGACGGCCAGCAGCGGGACGGTGGCCTGGTTCAATTGTTGGTGGGGCGAGGCGGCCAGCCAGGCGGCCGGATCGCTGCCGAAGGCGCGGTCGTACAGCCGCGGATGGCGGCCCTCCATCACGGCCGGCACGTCGAGGGCACCGCTGTCGAGCAGCACCGTGCCGCGCCAGGGACGTGTCCCGGCTTCGTCCTGCAGGTCCGGACGGGCGGCGAGCAGGGCGATCAGGTGCGCCCCGGCCGAGTGTCCCATCAGCACGATATTGCTGCGGTCGATGCCGAGTTTTTCCGCATCCTGCTGGATAGCGGCAAGTGCCTTGGCGACATCCCGGGCCTGTTCGAGAGGGGGCGCCTTGGGCTGCATGCGGTAGTTGATACTGGCGAAGGCGATGCCGCGCGGCACCCAGCGCGCCACCTTGTTGTCGACGACGCGTCCCATTTCCTTGTCGCCGAGCCGCCAGGCACCACCATGCACCATCAGGATCAGCGGCGCGTCTTTGCCGAGTGGCGGGGCATAGAGGTCGAAGCGCTGTTCCGGCGCCGGGCCATAGGGTATGTCGCTCCATGTCGGTGGAGTGCCGGCTTGCGCCGGGGCGAATTGTCCGAAGAGAAGGAGTGCGGCGATTAGTCGGAAAAGGGGCGGCATGGTGAATTCTTGTCGTGGCTCAGGCGATAGCCAACGCCGAGCGCAGGGCATGGGCGCCGGTCGGGGTGAGGAATAGCCCGAGTGCGCTGCAGTTGAGCAGTACGGTGAGCCAGAAGATTAGTCGGAACGAAGACTTGGCCGACTTGTGGCGCAGATGGTGCTGGGCCATGAGCGCTCCCGGCCAGCCGCCGATCAATGCGAGCAGGTGCAGCGTGTTTTCCTGAGTGCGCCAGCGACCTTCGCGAGCGGCCCTTTTGTCGATCCAGTAGGCGCCGAAGGCGATGATGCTGGATGCGACCTGGAGCCAGAGCAGGGGCGTCGGCAGTTTTCCAGACAGCACCGCGACAATCAGGGCGACGAAGAACAGACTGCAGATGAGCATCGGCCAGAAGCCCGGGCGGTTGGCGCTAACGGCCTTTTTCCTCCCCGTTCCACGCACGAACTCTACCGCCTCCGCCCTTGGTCGTCCTTTGGCATCGTGCGCAAGTTCATAGGTCACGAGTTCGTCGCCGGCCGGGCGCGACTGGCGCGGTCGAAAAGCCTTGATGTGCAGGAACAGGGCTGCGCCGCCGCCGTTTGGCGTGACGAAGCCGTAGCCCTGCTCATCCTTCCACTGCGTGATTCGTCCCTGGTAGCGCATCCTTGTCCTTGTCGCGGTAGTCCGCTGGCATTTTCGCCGAATCAGACAACGTAGAACAGGATGGCGATGAAATGGGCCAGGCTGCCGGCAATGACGAACAGGTGCCAGATACCGTGCCAGTGGCGGAATTTCTCGTCGAAGGCGAAGAAGACGATGCCTACCGTGTACGCGACGCCGCCTGCTGCCAGCCACAAGAAGCCGGGCAGTCCGAGATTGGCCAGCAGAGGTTCGATTGCCACCAGGACGATCCAGCCCATCACCGCATAAATGACTAGCGACAAGATGCGCGCCTCCGAGCGTGGCTTGATCTCCTGCAGCATGCCGATGGCAGCCAGCGACCAGACGATGCCGAACAGCCACCAGCCCCAGGGGCCACGCAGGCTGATCAGGCAGAACGGGGTATAGCTGCCGGCAATGAGCAGGTAGATCGACAGGTGGTCCAACTTGCGCAATACCCGCTTAACCCGTCCGCGCACGCTGTGGTAGAGGGTCGAGATGCTGTAGAGAAGAACCAGCGTTGCGCCGTACACGGCCATGCTGAATACCTTCCAGCCATCGCCGCTGGCAGCCGCGAGGACCAGCAGCCAGATCGCTCCGGTCAGTGCGAGCAGGGCGCCGAACAGGTGCGTCCAGGCGTTGAAGCGTTCTCCGTGATACATGGCGACTCCATCAGAGGTGATTCGCGATGGCGTTCGCCGGATGCGAAGCCGAACTGATTACCATAGTCGCTTCAGACAAGGATGGTGAGGCTTCGTTCGCCAAACCAGGCGAAATCATCCCGGTCAGGAACAGCGATGGGCGAGAAGGCAGGCGCCGGGCTGTTGTGGGAGGCGGCAAACAGTCCGGAGGTCTGGCAATCGATTTCGGTCTCCCTCGGCAGCAAAAAGAGATAGCATGCAGCCCCTTCTCCGGCAGCCCCGGGGATGAGCGCAGTGACCGTTGTGTTTTTTCCTGCGCCAGATACATTGAACATATCAGCACGCGCCTGGAAAAAGCCATGACTCAAGATCCCGATTACCAAAATAACCCGTTGCACGGCGTAAGCCTGAAAACACTGCTGACGGAGATCGTCGATCACTATGGATTCAAGATTCTTTTCGCTTACCTGAACATCAATTGTTTTGCGAACAACCCGAGCGTTGAGTCCGCCGTCAAATTCCTGAAAAAAACCGATTGGGCGCGGGAGAAGGTCGAAGCTTTTTATCTTTACCAGTTCAAAAGCCTGCCGCGCGCCTCGGCCGAGCAATTTGAGTTGCCGCCGCGCGACCGCATCGTGTCGCCGGACCAGAAGCCGGGGCCGCCTGCCGAATTGAGCCTGGAAGATGCCGAGCGATTGCGCGAAAAGCGCGCCAAGAAAGCGGCCTTGCATGACCAGGAGAGGGCTCAGCGAGCCACCGCCGGGCGGCGCGTCACGAACGCGACTCGGGGTTCCGGTGCGGATGATGCGGACCCCTGGGCCAAGTGGAGAAAATAGTTGCGCCGGCCTGCCCGGTGTTTGTCGCTGCAGCCAAGGTTCGGGGCCTGAGCGCCGGTTTTGACCGGCCGGGCGAATATAATGCGGCCCCATGGCTATTCCCTCCCGCAAGCGCACCGCGCACGATGATCTCTCCCTCGCTTTTCTAACGGCCGACGCCAAGCGCCTGCGGGCCATTCAGCGCGAGTTGTCACGCGCCTCCGGGGAGAAAAAGCAGAAGCTGCAGGGAGATTTGGCTGCCCTGACAGGCGCTTCGCGAGCCGCCGTCGAAGCACGCCGGGCACGCCTGCCGAAACCCGAATTCCAGGCCGATCTGCCGGTCAACGAACGGCGGGGCGAGATTGCCGAACTGATCGCCAACAACCAGGTAGTCATCGTGTGCGGCGAGACCGGATCGG
>CAMKYP010000280.1 GCA_946477505.1 uncultured Dechloromonas sp.
TTCTCGGGCCAGCCCACGACGATGTCGATGTCCTTGGCGATGGGCGGCAGGCTGTAGCCTATGTCCTTGAGTTCGTTGCGCCCGTCGTAGTATTTGGTGCGGATCAGGTTGCGGGCGCGTTTTTCAAGCAGGCGGCGCAGGAGCCTGCGGTAGAGGGTCTGCTCAGCGTTGGTCAGGCCGCTGATGGTCTGAGGCGGGATGATCATCGTATGAGCCTCTGCTTTCGGTTGGGGTCGCGTTTGGTGACCGCTGTTCCATAGAGGGCGAGTGTCACCGCGATCAGGGGGCTGATGTCGATGTCGGAGCCGAGTTTGTTCCAGCCGACTGCTCCTGAGCCGCCGATGTTGCGGGTGGTGGCGTTGGCCACGGCGATGTCGAGGGCGGGCTGTTTGCCGTCGGCCAGGTGGGTGAGCTTGCCGTCCCTGAGCATGTCCAGCATCCTTCCGCAGGCGCGTCCCATGTCTGGGGCGCTGGTGGTGATGACCTTGACGTGCCGGGCTTTCAGGTCGGGCAGGAGGGCCATGGCGGGCGACTGGCCGTCGATGACGACGGCAGCGGTGCGCGGCCACCGGTCGGCAATCCAGTCGACGGCCCAGGCGCTGCCCTTGGACCGGGTGGATTCGAAGGCCTTGAGCTCGATGTGGGCGCTGCCGTCTGCGTGCTTGACGCAGCCGCCGATGGCCAGGCTTGAGCGGTCTGGGGGCATGTCGATGGCGTAGCCGACCAGGCCAGCGGTGTCCGGCTCGTCGGTGGCCGCCATCCGCCATTGCGCCGGGTCGATGGCGCTGCTGGCGGCGACGGTGTCCCAGATGCCGAGTCCCTCGCGCCGGAAGCTGTCAGGGCTGAGCTGTTTCTGCAGGCGCAGGATCGAGCTGGCCGGCGTGCGCCTGGGGTAGGAGGGGTTGGCCATGGCCCATTGCTTGCGGTCGTCGGGGTCGGCGTCGGGGTCGGCGCTGAATTCTAGGTAGAGCATGTCATCGGTGCCGGCTAGTGCCTCCTGGCGGCGGATGGTGAATGCTTCGCTGGGGTCGCCGGGCTTGGGTGGGGTGCCCATCATGATCAGCAGGCCGTTGTCGGCGGTGTTCATGGCGGGGACCATGTCGCTCATAGCGGTCTCGGTCAGGATCTGTGCCTCGTCCAGGATGACGATGCCCACGCCCTTGAACCCGCGGCCGAACCCGCGTTCCCTGGCCCCGAACAGGATGCGAGAGCCGTTGGCGAAAGCGACTTCCTGCTGCCCGTTGGCGCTGCGGATGCGGGCGATGCGCCGGCGTGCGCCTTTGCGTCGGGCCATGGAGCGCATGTCGCCGAACGTCTCGTCCGAGGTGCGCGAGCGGTGGGCGGTCCACAGGACCAGGAGTCCGGGGTGCAGGATGCACAGCATGAACACCATGGATCCGATCAGGAATGTCTTGCCCACCTGCCGGCACAGGCTCATGACCACACCGCCAATGCCTGCTGCGTACCTTCCGTCGGCTCGCTTGGCCAGGATGAGCATGCCCAGCGCGTCCTGCCAGTAGTCGAACTCGATGCCCAGGAGGGCCTGCGCTAATTGCCTGACTCTGGGCCATTCCGAGGAGACGATGCCAGAGGGGATGAGCAGGTGGCGGGCGGCCTCAGATAGCTTCGGCGCTGAACGGGACATCCTGCGCCTCGCTTTCCTGGTCGTCCAGAGCGGCGACCGGGTCGTCGTCCTCCCGGTAGTCCTGCAGCTCTTTGGAAGCCGCGAGCAGCTGCCTGGAGATGGCGGGCAGGTCACGGCTGGAAGTCTTGTCGGATTCAATAGCTTTCCTCAGCCGGCGCACGGTCAGGCGCAGCATGTCCTCGTAGGAGGGCAGCGGGTCGACCATCTCCTCGAAATCCTCCTGGGTAAGCCGCTCGGGATCCTTGCGCCGGCGGCGCATGATCTTGGCCCGGCCGGCGGGCTGACAGGGAGAGGAGGCCGGGCGGGTGCGTTCGCGGCTGGCCTTTTTGCGGCAGGCCGGCGAGCAGTACTTCTGGTCCTTGCGGGAGGGAATGAAAGCCTTGCCGCATTGCGGGCATTTGCGGATCTCGGCGGACAGGGCCTCGTGCGACGTTTTACCGCGGCTCATGCCCTTTGCCTCCTCGCCAGTCGGCAGTAAGGCTCCGGGTATGCGACGCTTCGGTGCCCTGCGACGTTTTTCATTTTCCTTGGTATCGCCCGGGGAGAGATCAGCACTGCACCCGAGGCTGCCGTCCAGGCCACCCGGGGGTCCTCCCCCCAGGGTCACCAGTCGCCGCTGGTCTCCAGCGGTAATGATGTCGACCTGATGTCCTCGGCACGGCCGGTCTTCTGAAGCTGTCTGATGTGCTTTCGTGCCCATTCCACGGTGTGGTTGGATCTGATGCGGTTGCACCAGCGGTGGGCCAGGAAGCAGTTGGAGAAGTCGGTGGCCGACCCGCCACGGCTGACCGGTACCAGCTCGTCGACCTCGGGGCTGCCTGGCAGACCGGCAGGCAGGGTCTTGTCGACCGGCTGCCCGCATAGGTGGCAGGTATCATATGCCGCCTTTACCCTGGCCGTCACCTGGTCGCGCCGCCACCCGTTGGACCGACGGTTGTTACGCCTGCCCATAGGCTGGGGCCGTCTCGCTGACGACGAGCCAGGATCCTCGCGGATAAGCCGCCAGGGTGGTGAAGTGCTTGCCCCATACGGTCAGGGTGCCGGTGCGCTTGTCTATCCGGTACCCCTTGGCGTCGGGTATCGGGGTGGTGGACCGGTCGGTGTGTGTGACGATGTACATAGCTTGCTCCTTTGCCGTAGTGATGTGGCAGTTGGTTCCTTCGCTGCGATTCTGGATTTTGTCAATCAGTAATCACAAATGAACATAACGTTGCCAATAAGCGTCTGGGATGATCACTCCTAATATGCAAAAGCCCGGTTCGAGGACCGGGCTGTCTGTTGAGTGTCTTCAATCATGTGATTTTCCGTTTGCCGCTTGCCGCATACTTATCAGAGAAAATTGCAGATTTAAACAAATCTTCGTTGAAGAACTGCAGAGCTTTATCGATATCGTCCTCTTCGAAGGAAATTGTTCCGTTTCCTTCGTCGATTGTAATTAAATCTTGTACATCTACTTCTTCTATAGCCGTCCTAATCTGGTCTAACGAGGGTGGACGGTTCTTGTATTTACGTACGATGCTATTGAGCCTGTTCGCCGTGCGGACGCTTTTCTTCGCCCGTTCTTTTAGGGAATCTAGAAGACCGTCGGCAAAGACAAGATCGCCCATGTTCTCCTCAAATGAGGAGACTAACTCATCAACCTTGTTCTCATTCCCTTGTAGAGATCTAAACAAGTAGGTGAAGGCGGAGTAGTTCTGTACATACAGTTTATTACCCGTATATAGCATGTCGAAGCTTTCTGAAACCTGAAGAACCGTTTCTTCCAGCTTTTTGATTTCACTGCCTGTCAGAGTCAGAAGTTTTTTCGTCCTGGCAGTGCTCGTAATGTCGAGCCTCTTAAAAATCGCAAATGACTGTGATTCAGTATCGTTGTCCTGTCCGGGTGTAACAGGAAAACCATTCTGATCATTTTCGATAAATAAGATGGCATACAAGGCGAACATTTTATCGTGGTGGCTGTCGAGTAAGCTTAAATTCTCGTAGTTATCGATGATATTCAGCAAATGCCGGTCCCATATATCATCGTCGTTGACGATGCAGGTACGATTTTCTTCAGCTCCAGCGTCTGGGTCGAATTCCGTCTTAATTGAGCGGGATTTTTCCAAGGCTTTGCGCCCAATCTTCAGAAAATCAGTTTTGGCATCACCTATAGGTGTGGCTCTTAATCCGCAATGACCACCAGGTTCTTTTTCAAAACCGATAAGATAAACTGTATCGGTGTCCACTGGGTCTCTTGGCAGCGAAATGCCATCCTCGGTTTCCTGTACCATGCTGGTGTTCCCTTTATCTTGTTCTACCCTGAGAACAGCCTAGCACTAGGCCACAAGCCTAACCTCTTCATTCAATTCGTGTGTTTGGATGGTCTGCCCAACTGCCAGTTTCCTTTTGGTGATAAGTACGACGTTTAGTCGGTTCTCTGAACCTTTGCTGATACCTCTGAATGTTGCCTCTGTGGAGTAAATTCTGTATCCGAAAAGAAAGAACAACGGGTTTATCTGAATAACATCAGTCTGCATAGTCACAACACAGGCGACGGCGAAGAAAATGACATAGGCAACTCCGCTGTTGACATTGAAGTCGGTTGTACTGATAAAAGGGAGTATGTATCCACTAAGGTAACCGACTGCATCACCACCGGACAGATGTGTACCTAAAACGGTTATTGTCTGAGCCTGCATGTCTTTCCCGCGGGAAACCATCAGGTAAAATGCCATGAACCCCAACACGAATAGGCATGAGAAGATTGCCGACAGAGCTACCTGTATAATCGATTGGTGCTTGTGTGAAAACGTTATGCCATTTTGAATGGCAAGAACAAGAAACAATGGACTGTATGCGGAAAGAAATAACCCGAATCTAGCAATCATCCAAGTTAACCATCCTCTCCTACGACAACCATACAGCAAGGGCAAAGACCTCCTTAAATTCTATGAGGAGGTCTTTGCTGCATTTTTTAATGAGATTTTGGTGAAGGTCGCTCCGTCTTCGCTGGGAATGACCAACACTATTAGTGTTGGTGGTGACAGCTCCTTTGTCAATTTTCGGTGACAGTCCGCCTGGTCAAAGCCTGCCACACATCCCAGAGCAGATATACGGGCTTGCCTTCCTGCTCGCTCACCTGGCGGATGATACCACGTTTGCGCCACTGGGTGACCGTGTTGCGCTTGATTCCAATTCCACATCGCTTCAACAGGTCGCACAATCCGGCGGCGGTGCCTTGGGTGCCGCAGGAGGCCAGGTGCAGTATCCTGATCTGCTGCACCTCCCTGACCTTGAGGGTCCGGCCGCAGGAGGGGCACACGGTCCAGCCGGATTCCAGGTCGTCCTGGGCGCACCACAGCTCGGACCCGCACTGCTGGCAGTAGCCTATCAGCGTATGGTCCTCGGGTGGCTCGAACTGTCGGCCCATGCGCTGGACGAGCGTCGTAGCCATCCGCTTGATGATGGGCGCGTCAGGCCGGGCGAGCAGGCGGTCCACTCGATTGGTGGCGGCGTCCAGCAGGCCCTCGGTCGGCACGTGCCGCTGGCGCACGCCCACGGCCCGCCCCAGGCTCCACGCGAAGTGTTCGATGTCCTCCAAGAGGTTCCATGCGCCTTCGTTCAAGGGAATGGGAGCAGTGGTGCGCAGGCCCGCACGGGAGCTGTGGGCTGTCACGGACGCCTTCTTCGCCGCCAATAGCCGCAGGTCGGGTAGGTAGACGCGCAAGGTGCGCAGGTCCTGGTCGAGCTGCCGGTGGTCGTAGTCCTGGCTGACCGTCTGGTTCATGCGCGCCCCTTCTCTGTCGTCCGTTCCTGGTCGACGCCGGTCTGCCTCTCCGCCGTCGGTTGGCTTAGCAGCTTGGCGGTCTGCTCGGACGTGTACCTTGCCTGGGCACAGGTGAGGATCCTCTCGCGCAGCACGCTGCTGGTCATGCTTCCTCCTTGGGGTTGTAGGGGTTGCCGCTCTGCCGTCTGGTGAACCAATCC
>CAMKYP010000281.1 GCA_946477505.1 uncultured Dechloromonas sp.
CCTTCTGCGAGTTCTACAAGGAGCAGGTCAATTACGCCCTGCGCCTGATCGCCGATGGCAAGGCGGACGACTACCTGTGGGATGCTTGGGACGAGGGAACGGAAAGCGTTTTTGCGATGAGTTGAGTTGTCTCCGGAGGGCGCTTTAATATGGCGTCCTCCCCCTGCTCACAGGTATCGCCCGCATGCATTCCCGTCTTGTCATCAGCGCCGTCGATCTGAACGATCCGCTTCACGCCGAGGCCTTTCTGGATCTGCTCGATCACTACGCCCATGATCCAATGGGTGGCGGCGATGGCCTCTCCGACTATGCCAAGGTCCATCTGGTCGGCACCATGAAAGAGGTTCCGGGCTACCATGGCGCGCTGGCTTGGCTGGACGGACAGGCGGTTGGCCTGATCGACTGCTTCGCCGGTTTTTCCACCTTTGCGGCCAAGCCCCTGCTCAATGTTCACGACCTGATCGTGCTCGCCGCCCACCGCGGCTGCGGCATCGGCCAGGCTCTGCTGGCCTGGGCCGAAGCGCGCGCCCGGGAGCTTGGCTGCTGCAAACTGACGCTGGAAGTCCTTTCCAGCAACACGCGGGCGATGGCGTCCTATCGGCAGGCCGGTTTCGCACCCTACGTACTCGATCCGGCAGCCGGCCATGCGCTGCTCATGCAGAAATATCTTCCGGAGGAAACGGCATGAACGAACCTGTCCCGTCGCCTGACTTGCAAGGCGTTCGCCCGTCACTGGTGCAGCTGACGCATGTCATCTACGGCTTGCATGCCGTGGCTGTGGTCATCGGCGTCACTTCGTCGGCCACGGTGGCCGGCGGTTTTGTCTTCGGTCTGCCGTCGCTGGTCGCCGTGTTTCTCAATTACCTGAAGCGTGGCGATGTGGCTGGAACCTGGCTGGAAAGCCATTTTGTCTGGCAGATTCGTACCTTCTGGTTCACCCTGCTCTGGTTGGTGGTTTATGGCTTGCTGATCATCACCATCATCGGCATACCCATCGCCTGGATCCTGATCGTCCTCCTCGGCCTGTGGGTCGGATATCGCGTCCTGCGCGGCTGGCTGGCGCTGACGGGGGTCAGGCCGGTCGCTTGACCGGAATTTTGCTGGCCGGACGAGGCGCGACAGCGTGCCGCCGGGGCTCAGGTGCCCATGTAGCGGCCGGCCTTGTGATTGACGGCAATGACCAGGTTCAGGGCCAGCGCACCGACGATCGACAGCCCGACGCTGAGCGGGTCGCGAATGAAGATGGCGGCAAGCAGGATGATGCAGTCGGCTGCCATTTGCAGCTTGCCGGCGCGCCAGCCGCGGGTGTTCTGCAGGTGGATTACCAGAATGCCGAGCCCGCCCAGGCTGGCTTTGTGGCGGATCAGCATGAGCAGGCTGATGCCGGCCAGAAAGCCGCCCATGACGGCCGCGAACCAGCGGTTGAGGCCCTGTACCTGGATCACGCCGGGCAATAGCTCGGTATAGAGCGCCAACAGGCCGACCGAGAGAAAGGTCTTGATCGTGAAAGCCTTGCCCATGGCGCGCAGGGCGAGACCATAGAAAGGCAGGTTGATGGCGATGAGCAGCGAGCCGATGGACCAGCCACTCAGGTAGTGGGCGAGAAATGCGATGCCGACGGTACCGCCGGTCAGCAAGCCGGCCTCGCGAAAAAGCATGACGGCGAAAGCGAAGATCAATGGCGCAACCAGAATGGCTTGCGCATCTTCGAAGAAATTGTGGTCGAGGCGCTTGGCGTGGGTCATTGCCGTTCGGGAGTCCGGGGTTCTGTGGCGTAATACTGCCGGATGACGGCCAGCGAGCGCCCATAGCTATGCCGGATCTGGGCTTCGTCGTAGCGGTGCGCGCTGCCCGCCGGGCAGGCTTGCCGAGCCAGGCAGCCCACGGCGCAGGGGGATTCCGGAATCAGGCGGTAGTGGCTGCAGGCAGCAAGATCGAATTGTCCGCCATCCAGCGCGCGGGCCGCGCAGGCGTGGATGCAGGGGGCGGGATGGCAGGTCGGGCACGGGCTGTGCCCGATCTGTCGGGGCGACGGGGCAAAGTCGGTATCGGCCACGACGACGGCGCGGTAGGCATACCAACTGCCCCACTCGGTATCAACTCCGATCATCAGCGGCGAGGGCTGGTGCCAGCCGGCCAGGGTGCCCAGCGTCTGCAGGCCGATGGGGCGCGCGCCGGGAAACAGGATGCGAAAGCGGTGGTCCGGCAGTTCGTGGGCAAACCATTGCCGGATGGTCCGGGCGCTATAGTCGTCAATCGGGTCGCTTCCGGCCATGCCGCTTGCCTGGATGCGTTCCCACAGCCGCCGGCCGCCATGGCCGACCAGGATCAGCTGCCGTTCGCCGGCCTGGACGTCGAGTGCGGCGAGCACCGCCGCAGGCAGGCTGTCGAGATCGAAGACGTGTTGCCGGTTCAGTCCCGCCTCGTTGAGGAAGCTGTCCGGAAAGGTCGCTTCCTTATTCATTTTCCAGCGGCGGCGCCTTTTCACCGAGGCGCCGCTGGGCCACCCAGTCGATCAGCGCGTCGATTGCCGCAGCACCGGCCTGGGCCTTGGGATGGTTGATGAAAATAGTCACCGCATAGCGTCGTCCCTGGGCGTCGAGGGCGTAGCCGGCAGCCGTCTTGACGCCGTCCAGCGTGCCGGTCTTGATGTGCGCCCGACCGGTTGCCGTGGTGTCCTTCAGCCGCTTTTTCATGGTGCCGTCGATGCCGACAACCGGCATGCTGGCAATGAATTCGGGCATGACGGGGTTTTTCCAGGCATCCAGCAGCAGGCGGTTCATGCTGTCGGCACTGATGCGCTCGATGCGCGACAGGCCCGAGCCGTTGTCGAGGACCAGTTCGCCGAAGCGCAGGTTGCGTCCGGCCAGCCAGTCGGCGATCCGCTGCTTCGAGCGTTCGCTGGTGGCCGGGCTGTCGTTGCCCAGGCTCAGAAAGACCTGGCGGGCCATGACGTTGTTGCTGTATTTGTTGATGTCGCGCACGGCGTCTGCCAGCGGTGCCGATTCATGCTGGGTGAGGAGTTTTGCGCCGATCGGCACGGTGCCGGCCCGCACCTGCCCATTGATGCTGCCGCCCAGTTCCTTCCACAGTGCGCGGATCAGTCCGCCGGCCTGGGCATCGGCTGGCAGAGGGGCAAGATTGAGCGTCTTTTCGCCGCACAGCGCCGGATAGCTGCCGGTGAACTCCAGGCGGTTTCCGTTGTTTTCGGGGATCAGGCGCGTACTGATCGCGTCTTTCCAGTTGCTGCCGCATTCGCCGCTGCCGGCACGCAGTTGGTTGTCGATGCGCAGTCCCTCGCTTGGCGTTTCCATCAGCACGCGCGGCTTGCCATTGTCGGGCTGGAGCGTGAAGCGCAGGGCGCGGAAGTTGAGCAGCAGGCCATCGGGACCGACGTTGTACGGGCGCATCGGTTTGTCGTCGAAGGCGCCGGGATCGATGGCCGGAACATTGAACGCGCTGCGGTCGAGCACGATGTCGCCGGCAATCTGCTGAATGCCGCGTACGCGCAGCTGGCGCAGCAGGCCCCAGAGATGTTCGATGGCGAAGCGCGGGTCGCCGCTGCCCCGGATGTAAACATTGCCGCCAAGCACGCCGTCGACCGGCGCCTGCTCCGTCCATACCGTTGTCTTCCAGATGTAGGCGGGGCCCAGCAGGTCGAGCGCTGCATAGGTGGTGAGCAGCTTCATGACCGAGGCCGGATTCATCGGCTGGCTGGCGTTGTGGGCGACCAGTGGCGTCGGGCCATCAACGGGCTGAACCACGATGGCAACGTGTGCGGCAGGAATCTGGGCTGCTTTCAGCAATTTCAGCACGCTGGGTGGCAGGCCGCTGGCGCCGGCGGGGAGCGCAAGGCCGATCAGTGCAAGTGCAAGGTAGAGCTTGGCAAGCATCGAAGAAAACAGGGGGGCGACGGGAGGGCAAGCGTACCATCGGATAGCCCGCGTGGGCTGCCGGGATACGACTGTTGTACTCTTGAGTTTGATGATATTGTAAATGTTGATAAATTGTTTTCCGGGTGCTAGCTCCTTGCATGGGTAAAGCTTTGTCGCCTCACCGCGAGGCACGATTGGGTTCGCTGGTTCATCTCGGCTACCGGGGCTGGGTCGCCACGGCGTATCTTCTGGTTGCCTTGCTGGCCGGCAGCTTGCTGTATGTCGAATTCAGGGGAATCAACGAGCAGATGAACACGCTGGCCCGCGAACGTGGCGCCATCCTGTTTCGTCTGGTTGAACTGACCCGGGACTGGAATGCCCGGCATGGCGGCGTCTATGTGCCGGTAACCGAGGCGACGCAGCCCAACCCGTATCTGAAGCACCCTCGGCGTGATCAGGAAACGCGGGACGGCATGCGTCTGACCATGATCAATCCCGCCTTCATGACCCGGCAGATTGCCGAAATTGCCGAACAGGCCGATGGCGTACGTTTCCACCTCACCAGTCTCAATCTGATTCGCCCGGCCAACGTTGCGGATGCCTGGGAGCGCGAGGCGCTGCGCAGCTTCGAGCAGGGGAGGACGGAAGTCCTGGACCTGGTGGTCGACGAGCGCGGACCGCAGCACCGCTACATGGCGCCGCTGCTGGTCAAGCAAGCCTGCTTGGGCTGCCATGCCGAGCAAGGGTACAAGATCGGTGATATCCGCGGCGGGATCAGCGTCACCATGCCGGCCGGCAAAATACTGGCCGTTCGCGAAGCGCAGCGTTTTCGCGCCGCCGCGGTTTTTGGTGGAGGTGCCTTGTGCCTGGCCTTGCTGATTCATTTCGTCATCTGGGTGTCGCGCCAGAATTTTCTGCGCTTGCAGGACATTTCGGCCGGCCAGGAGCGACTGATCGCGGAGCGCACAGCGGATTTGTCGGCGCTCAATGCGCAATTGCTGGGCGAGGTTGCCGAACGCAAGCACAAGGAAGTGCTGATTTCGGAGAGCGAGGCGCGTTATCGCTCGGTTCTGGAAACCAGCCAGGACGCCATCGTGATCATTGAGGCACCTCGCTTCAAAATTGTCTATGCCAATGAGCAGACGGCGGTGCTGTTGGGCATGGCGCTGTCCCGGATTCTTGGCGAGCCTCTGCTGAGCTTTGTCGCGGTGTCGGAGCGTTCGATCGTCGAGGACAACCTGGTGCGGGGGCTGCAGGGAGGGGCCGTCCAGGCCACGTCGAGGGTCCATTTTGCGCGACCGGACGGTGGCCGTCGACGGGTCGGCGATGTTCACGTCGCCCGTATCGACAGCGCTGCGCAAAATGACCAGTGGGTCGTCAGTATCAAGGATGTGACCGAACGACTGGCCGACGAAAGGGCGCTCCAGATATCGGCGGCGGTGATGGAAAGCGCTTCCGAAGGGATTGTGGTCACCGACGCTGCAAATCACATCATTCAGGTTAATCCCGCCTTTACCGCGATTACCGGCTACCGTCCCGGCGAGGTACTGGGCAAGGACCCGCGCTGCCTGGGCTCCGGTCGCCATGATCCGGATTTCTTCCAGGCTTTGTGGCAGCAACTTGGCAGCGAAGGGCGCTGGGAGGGCGAGGTCTGGAATCGCCGTCCGGACGGCACGGTGTACGTCGTCTGGTTGTCCATTTCCACCATCAGCGAGGAAGGCGTGGAAAGTGGCGG
>CAMKYP010000282.1 GCA_946477505.1 uncultured Dechloromonas sp.
GGGAAACTGGACGCGGATGCGGCCGTCACGGTCGGTGTGGGTGGGGCCGCCACTGCCGACGACGATGGCGGTCAGGGTGCCGCTGGCGGTGGGTCGGGGGTGGAGTTGCCGTCCATGACGGTCAGCCATCAGCGGTTTCCAGGAGATCACGGCGCGGATGGCGGTGAGGGTGTTGCGGTAGTAGTCGACCTTGGGGCTGCCCTGCTCCGCTGGGTCGGTGGCGCCGATTTCCTTGAGGGCGTCCCCCAAGGGGATTTCCTTGAGCGCGGTGATCAGGAAGCGGCGTTGTTCGGGAGCGTCCCGGTCGTGTTCGGGATGGTCGGCCAGGGTGAAGGTGGTGCCGGGGGCTGCCGTGCGCACGGTGCCTTGGCCGTCGAATCGCTTGATGCGGGCGTCGATGGCCTGGCGCTGATTGTCGAGCATGCGTTGGCCGTGGGTGCTGTTCTGCCAGGCGTATTGGCCGGGGTCGTGCCAGGCGGCGATCTTGGGGAGCGCGCCTGAATCGACGGCGCTGGTGGCGCTTTGCGGACGGGTGGAGAGGCTGCGGTAGTCCCAGCTGGCGGCGTGGGTTTCCGAGGTGTCGAGTTGGCGCAGGCCGTGCCAGCGGTCGAGGACATCTTCAGCGAGGGTGGCGCCGGCTTGGGTAAAGCGGATGCGGGCTTGAGTGTTCGTCTGGAACGCTTGGTTGCTGTCGGCGATGACGAGGGTGTGGCTGCCCAGGGTGTCGCCGGTGTCGGTGCTGTGTTCGAACCAGCAGAAGAGGCCTTCTTCGGCGAGCAGGCGTTTGAGGAAGGCGAGATCGCTTTCGCGGTATTGCACGGTCATGCCGCGCTTGGGGTAGGCGGCGGGGTCAGCCAACTGCCAGCGCCAGGCGGGGAGGAGCTTGCCTTGGTCTTTCCAGTCGGTGAGGAGTTCGTCGACGATGTCGATGACGCTTTTGTCCTGGAAGAGGTAGTTGTCCTGGGTGTGGCCGAGGAAGGCGAGCCAGGGTTCGATGATCAGGCGGTAGCGGGCGAATCCGCCGTTGCTGCCTTCGCGGGTGATTTGGGTGATGTGCCCGTGGAAGGGACGACGGCGTGTGCGCGAGGCGGATGTCTGCAGGTCAAGACGGACCGGCTGGCCGAGCAAGGTGGTCAGCGAGAGGTGGGCATCGGGCGAGAGCGCGGTGAGTTCGATGCGGTAGCCGGCGTGTTCGCTGACCGGGCCGAGCGCTTCGTCGATGCGCACGGTTTCGGCGAGCAGGACGTCGGGACCGAGCGGGGTGGTCAGGGTGAGCAGGCGGTCGGTCTGGCGCCAGGCCGGGCCGGTCAGTTGGTCGAGTATGGGGGGCATGGCAGCTCCATCCAGATAAGATATTGGATTAGCATTTACTTCGGAGCCCCCCATTATGACATCTGGAAATCCTTGGGGCGAGTTTGTTTTGTAAGGGCGGCGAAAGTTGGCTTTGTCGCACAAAGCCCTTCAAAGCTCGAAATTGGAAACCCTTGCCGGATCAGCGTCTCCGGGCGGCGTCATTCCCCTGACCACCGGGCTGATGGGCTAGTTCCTAACGCGGCCCGCCGTACTCGTCGGCGAGGGCGTCGTAGTGCGCGTGGGCCTCGCTTTCGCGGATGCCGGCCGCGTACCACGCCTGCATGGCGGGGTGGGCTCGCATGGCTTCGCTATAGGCAGCGGCAACCGGCGGCAAGGGAACGTTGTAGATGTGCAGGCGCCAGACCACCGGCGCGAACATGGCGTCGGCCACCGAAAAGTCACCGAACAGGTAGGGGCCGTCGCCCGAGGCGAACTGCGCCCGCGCCTCCTGCCAGATTTCGATGACCCGGTCGATGTCGCGTTGAACGGCGGGCGCCGGCGGCTTGCCCTTGAGCTTGAGCTTGAGGTTCATCGGCATGGCGGTGCGCAGGCTGACAAAACCGGCATGCATTTCGGCTGAAACGCTGCGCGCCCTCGCCCGCGCTTTCGGATCGGCCGGCCACATCTGAGGATGCCGCTCGGCAAGGTATTCGGCGATGGCGATGCTCTCCCATACCTGGAAACCGTCGTCGTGCAAGCAGGGCACGCGGGCATTGCCGGCCAGCGGCTTGAGCGCGGCGTTGTAGTCGCGCCCGGCCACCGAGACCATGTGTTCGGTGAAGGGCAGCCCGAAATGCTTCATCAGCAGCCAAGGGCGCAGGGACCACGACGAGTAGTTCTTGTTGCCGATATAGAGATCGAACATCTTGGACTCCTTGGTCAATTCAGGCCGGTAAGGTGCTTGGCCGCTTCGCGGCGGCTCAGGGATGACAGTACGCGCCCCGGACCGTTCAGAAAATCGAGCACCGCCTGCGGTTCGCTGCGCGCGAAGTCGCGCAGCGCCCAGCCGATGGCCTTGCGGATGAAGAAATCCTCTTCGCCAGCCAGCGCTTCGGCGTAGGCGAACAGGCGCCGGCGGTCGGTTTCGCCACGCCAGCCCAGTTGGTGCAGCATGGCGACGCGGCGCACCCACAGGTTGCCGTCGGCCAGTGCAGAATCCATGCTCCGCTGCGCATCCGGATTGGTGCGCCGCGCCGCACGGACGACATCGCCGACAACGCCGGCCAGGCCATCGACGCTATCCCACCACGAGCGCAAGCGGACCAGTTCGAGCAGGGTCGCCAGATCGCCCTCGCCCAGCTGCCGAACCTGACGGGCCAGCAGATCGACGGCGACGTACTGGCACTCCCGTTCCGGCATGGCCCACAAGGTGCGCGCGTTGGCCAGGAGCTCGATGGCCGTCTGGCGCGGCTTGATCAGGCTGGACACGGCCTGTCGGCGCAACGGCGTGGGAATCCCGAAAAACGGGAATTGGCCGCGCAGGTAGGCCTGCATGGCCGGCGCCCGCTGCGCATCGGCCACGGCAAGCAGCGCCTGACGCACCTGATCGGGCCAGGCAACAGGGTTTCTGTCGCTCATTCCGACCGGTAGCTGTCGGCGACGATGCCGTGGCGCGTCAGCTTGTCGTAGAGGGTTTTCTTCGGCGTCTGCAGGCATTCGGCGGTGCGCGCCACGTTGCCGGCGCACTGGCGCAGCGCGGCCTCGATGATGCTCCGCTCCGCCCTATCGACCTGTTCGGCCAGCGAGATGGCTGTAGCCGCCGGCGTCGCGGCAGTTCCCAGCGCATCGGGCATGCCCAGCGCCCAGCGCTCGGCCACGTTTTTCAGTTCACGGACATTGCCGGGCCAGTCATGTGCCGACCAGCGCGCCAGGTCGGCGGGTGTCCACGTGGCGACTGGACGCTTGAAACGTTCCGCCGCCTCGTGCAGGAACTGCGCCATGAGCAGGGCAATATCCTCGCGGCGCTGGCGCAGCGGCGGCAGGTCGAGGCTGACGACGTTGAGACGGTAATAAAGATCGGCGCGGAACTGGCCGGCATCGGACAGCGCCTTGAGATCGGCCTTGCTGGCGGCAACCAGCCGGCAATCGACGGGAATGGCCGAATTGCTGCCCAGGCGCTCGACGCTGCGCTCCTGCAGCACGCGCAGCAGCTTGACCTGCAGATTGAGCGGCATCGATTCGATTTCGTCGAGAAACAGCGTGCCGCCTCCGGCATGCTCGATACGACCGATGCGCCGCTTGCCGGCGCCGGTGAAGGCGCCCGCCTCGTGGCCGAACAACTCGCTTTCGAACACCGTTTCCGGCAAGGCCCCGCAGTTGATCGCCACGAAGGCGCCGCGCCGGCCGCTGGCCTCGTGGATGGCACGGGCGACGACCTCCTTGCCGCTGCCGGTCTCGCCGTTGATCAGGATGTCGACGCCGGTCGGCGCCAGGGTGCCGACCAGTTGGCGCAGGCGCTGCATGGGCGGCGACTGGCCGACAATGCGCCCGGCACCGCCCTCTCCCTGGCCGGCGATGCGCTCCTTGAGCAGCCGGTTCTCGACGATCAGCGCGCGTTTTTCCAGCCCGCTGCGGACAGCGGCAATCAGGCGCTCGGAGGGAAAGGGCTTTTCGATGAAGTCGTGCGCCCCTTCGCGCATGGCCTCGACAGCCATCGCCACATCGCCGTGACCGGTCATCAGCAGCACCGGCAGTTCGCGGTCGAAACGGCGGACCTCGCGCAGCACTTCCAGGCCATCCTTGCCCGGCAGGCGCACATCGCTGACGACCAACGCCGGGTGAGCGGCGGCCAGCGCGGCGAGCATGGCTTCGCCGTTGGCAAAGCCGCGCACGGCAATGTCGGCGAGCGACAAGGCCTGTTCGCACCCCTTGCGGACGGCCGTGTCATCCTCGACCAGGAAGACGAGCGGCTCAGCCATGCAGCACCGCCTTGGCGTAGCTCGGCCGATGCAGTTCCGCCGTCTCGACGCTGAGCTGCACTTCACCGACCTTCTGGCCGGCGACGAGCGGCATCAGCGCGGCGAGCAGGCTGTCGGCCAGCGCCTTGCGCTCCTCTTCAGTGCGCCCGGACAGCATGGCCACCCGGACATGGACGAAGGCGCGCGGCGCATCGCGGACACCCACCTGAAAATCGTCCAGGCCCAGGGCGCGACTCTTGATGTCGGATTCGCCGAACAGGCCTGAATCGAACATCGCTTCGTTGAGCGCCGCGAGGGCTTGCACCGGGTCGAAGTCGGCCAGGTTGCGGGTGTATTCAAGCGTTAGATGCGGCATGGTTTTCTCCTGCGGCGGGCAGACGGAGCACGAAAATGGCGCCGCCGTCCGGGGCGTTGTGCGCGCTCAGCGTGCCGCCGTAACTCTCGGCAATGGTAAGCGAAATGGCCAGCCCCAGCCCGAGTCCTTCACCGGCCGGCTTGGTGGTGTAGAAGGCCTCGAACAGGTGCGAGCGCGCCTCGTCGCTGAGGCCCGGCCCGTGGTCATGCACGGCGATGCAGACCTGGCTTCCCTCGATACTGGCGGATACGTCCAGTGTCGGTTCGTTCAGCCCGGCCATGGCATCCAGCCCGTTGCGCAGCAGGTTGACCAGGATCTGTTCGAGGCGCCCGGCTTCGGCCACGCAGCAGAGATCGGTCGGCGGCGGGACGATGGCGATGCGTGCGCCGATCTCGCGCCGGCGAGGCTCGACGATCAGCAAGGCATGTTCGATGGCGGCGGCAACACCGACCGCCTGCGGCGTCGCCGCCTCCTTGCGGGCGAAAGTCTTGAGCTGGCGGACGATGCGTCCGGTACGCCCGACCAGGTCGGAAATCATCCGCAGGTTTTCGGCGACTTCCTCGGTACGGCCGCGCGCCAGCAAGGCAGAAGCGTTGTCGGCAAAAGTCTGCAACGCGGCAAGCGGCTGGTTGAGTTCGTGACTGATCCCGGCCGACATCTGGCCCAGGGTTGCCAGCTTGCCGGCCTGCACGGCAGCATCGCGGGTCTCGCGCAGGATGGCCTTGGTGCGCTCCAGCGCGGCCACCTGCTCCGTCAGGTCGGCGGTACGTTCGGCGATGCGGGCTTCCAGCCCCTCGTAGACACGGCGCAGCTCCTCGCGCCGCTGGCGGCGATGCCGGAAGTGGGCGGCCAGGCCGATCAGGAAGGCGGCGGCAAAGGCGACTGCAATCCCGCCGCCGAGCGCCACGGCGCGCGCCTCGCCGGTATCGACGAACTGGACGATCTGCCAACCCAGGCTGCCGACCGGCCGGGCGTGGAT
>CAMKYP010000283.1 GCA_946477505.1 uncultured Dechloromonas sp.
ACGGTCACTTATGCAGACTTTCCCTAAGGTCAAACAAGCTGCCGAAGCTGGCGCCAAACTGGCCCGGCGTATGGCCCAGGTTGGCAATTTCAGCAAATTGCGGCAGGCACGGGAACAAGCTTTTTACGCCGATGCCGCCCTGAACCTGGCGCGAGCCGAACAATCGACCGTTGCCGCCCGCGAGCGCCTGGCCCGTGTACTCGGCGTGGCAGAGCGCAGTCAGATCAAATTGCCTGACCGGCTCCCTGATTTGCCGAAAGAACCCAACGAGCTTGGCGGTATTGAACAGCAGGCACTCGATCAGCGTCTCGATTTGCAGGCGATACGTCTGGAAACGGAAGCGCTGGCCAAGAACCTTGGGCTGACCCAAGCGACCCGTTTGATCAATGTCCTGGAGGTTGGCCCTGCTCGTGTTCTGGAAGGTGAACGGAACAGTGGCTATAAGAGAGGCTACGAGATCAGCTTTGAGTTGCCGATCTTCGATTGGGGTGGCGCCAAGGTGGCCAAGGCCGAGTCCATTTATATGCAGGCTATCGAGCGCGCTGCCGAGGTCACCATTAACGTCCGCTCTGAGGTGCGCGAGGCCTACCACGCCTACCGTACCAATTACGACATCGCACGGCATTACCGCGACGAGATCGTTCCGCTCAACAAGCGCATTTCCGACGAGAGCATGCTGCGCTACAACGGCATGCTGATCGGTGTCTTCGATCTCCTGGCCGATGCGCGTTCGCAGATAGGCAGCGTGAACAGCTATATCGAAACTCTGCGCGATTTCTGGATCGCCCAAGGGGATCTGGAGATGTCGCTGATCGGCAAGCCCTCCCTGAATGCGGCCACCCGCGCCAGCATCGCCGCTAGCGGCCGGGCCGACCACTGAATCCGAAGGACAGGAACATGACTTCTCGTCGCGAATTTTTCAAGAATCTGGGTATTGCTGGCGGCGCAGTCGCTGCCGCTTCAGTGAGTTCCGTGGCCATGGCTGCCTTGCCCGAACTGATCAGCATGGACAAGCCGGATACCGCACCACCGTGGCAGCCGCCCGGCGGTCGTCCCTACAACCCGGTCGTTACGCTGAACGGCTGGACATTGCCCTGGCGCATGAAGAATGGCGTCAAGGAGTTTCATCTGGTTGCCGAGCCGGTCGTTCGCGAAATTGCACCGGGCATGAAGGCGCATCTCTGGGGCTACAACGGCCAGAGTCCGGGGCCGACCATCGAGGTCGTCGAGGGCGACCGGGTACGCATTTTTGTCACCAACCGCCTGCCGGAACACACGACCATCCACTGGCATGGGCAGCGCCTGCCGAATGGCATGGATGGTGTGGGCGGTCTCAATCAGAAGCAGATTCCCGTCGGTAAAACCTTCGTTTATGAGTTCGTTGCCCGGCGACCGGGAACCTTCATGTACCACCCGCATGCCGACGAAATGACGCAGATGGCCATGGGCATGATGGGCTTCTGGGTGACTCACCCCAAGAGCAATCATCCACTGATCGATACGGTCGACCGGGATTTCTGCTTCCTTCTGAACGCCTACGACATCGATCCGGGCAGCTATACGCCCAAGGTCAATACCATGCTCGATTTCAACCTGTGGACCTGGAACAGTCGCGCCTTTCCCGGCATCGACTCGTTCAACGTCCGCAAGGGGGACAAGGTGCGCATGCGCATCGGCAATCTGACCATGACCAACCACCCGATCCACTTGCACGGGCACGAGTTCGTCGTCAGCGGTACCGATGGCGGTCCGACGCCGGTTGGGTCGCGCTGGCCCGAGGTAACGACGGATGTCGCAGTCGGCCAGATGCGCCAGATCGAGTTCCTGGCCGATGAGGAAGGCGACTGGGCGGTTCATTGTCACAAGAGCCACCACACGATGAACGCCATGGGGCACGACGTGCCGACCATGATCGGCGTGGACCACCGGGGCGTCGTCAAGCAGATTACCGATCTGATTCCCGACTACATGGTGATGGGCGAACGCGGCATGGCCGACATGGGGGAAATGGAAATGCCGATACCCGACAATACCCTGCCGATGATGACCGGCCAGGGGCCTTATGGTGCGGTCGAGATGGGCGGCATGTTCTCCGTTCTCAAGGTGCGTCGCGATCAGAAACCCGGCGATTACAAGGATCCGGGCTGGTACAAACAACCCAAAGGAACGCAGGCCTATGAATGGACAGGACCGGTTGGCGACATCTCGCGCACGAATCACCCTGGATCGGGTGCGATGCCCGTGCGCGGACCTGTCGTCGAGCAGGAAGTGCAGGTTCGCAAACCCGCTGGCGGGCATGGACAGCACTAAAACCACAATCACACCCACGGAGATCAATCATGAATAAATTCTTAATCGGTGCCCTGGCTACCCTGAGTGTCGGTGCTGCAACCGGTGGCATCGTCGCCGCCTCGGGCATCGTCAACGTGGCAGCAAATGAGCCGCATAGCCCATTCGTCTATCAGGCCCTGGCTTTTGCCCGCGAACGTTCGATTGCCAGTCGCGTATCCGACATCAAGGTTCCTGATGATTTTGCCGACCCCGAGCGCGTACGGCGTGGTGCCGGAAACTACGCGGCCATGTGCGTGAATTGCCACCTGACGCCGGAAGTGACCGATTCGGAAATCCGTAAGGGTCTCTACCCGAAGCCACCGAATCTGTCGGCCAAATCCGAGACATCCCGCAATGCCGCCCGCGACTTCTGGATCATCAAGAACGGCATCAAGGCTTCCGGCATGCCGTCCTGGTCGTCAGGCGGGATGGAGGATGCCGCGATTTGGGATCTGGCGGCCTTCCTGCAAAAAATGCCGCTGATGGCAAAAGCGGATTACGAGCAACTGGTGGCGGCCAGCGATGGCCATTCCCATGGCGGATTGGCGGACCACGATCATGCGGGAGGCCATGAGGATCACCATGCCGAGCCAGTACAGCCTCCGCCTGCCGCCAAGGCAAAGAAAAATCATGACCATGGCAGCCACGACCATGGTAACCACAAGCATTAAACGGGTGCCAAAGATTACATAAATGTAATCCGCAGGTCAGCTGTTTGTTGGTCTGGGATCGGCATACTGCGCTCACCTCATCGAAACGGAGCAGATGTCATGAATCGATCCCTCTTAGCTCTTGCAATGCTCGCCCTTTTTGGGGTTGGCGCGACTACCGCTTCGGCGGCAGAGGTCATTGATGTCTACAAGAGCCCGAATTGCGGCTGTTGCGGCAAGTGGGTCGATCACATGAAGGATGCTGGCTTCGAAGTCCGCACCCACAGCGTCATGAATATCCCCTTGGCCCGCAAGACATTGGGCATGCCGGAGCGCTTCGGTTCCTGCCATACGGCCAAGGTAGGCGGCTATGTCGTCGAGGGGCATGTCCCGGCGGCCGATGTCCAGCGCCTGCTCAAGGAAAAGCCCAAGGCCGTCGGCATCGCGGTACCGTCGATGCCCCCCGGATCCCCCGGCATGGAAAGCGTCCGACCGGTTCCTTACAACACGCTGCTGGTTCAGGCCGGCGGAGAAGCTACTATTTTTGCCAAGCACTGATTCACACCCAACAGGAGAAACCCCATGAACAAGAACCTTATCGCCACCGCCCTGATTGCCTTTGCTTCGCTTGCCGGACTGCCTGCCTATGCGGCCGGTGACCATGCCGGTCATGGTGTGGCGCAAGCCGGTGCAGCAGAAATGCAGATGGTCGACGGCCAGGTCAAGAAAGTCGACAAGGCGGCCGGCAAGGTCACGCTCTCCCATGGCCCGCTGACCAACCTGAACATGCCGGCCATGACCATGGTCTTCAAGGTCAGTAATGCCGCATGGCTCGACCAGATGAAAACCGGGGATAAAATCCGTTTCATGGCTGATAACGTCAATGGTGCGATCACCGTTGTCCACTTCGAAGCGGCCAAATAACAAAAAATCCGGAGCGGTACTGGATTGCCTGGCGATCCGTACCGTTCCTTGACATCGAGTATCTGAGGGAGGTCGCATGCGTCGGTTCCGACACCTAACCATCATCACGCTATTCAGCGCGATCGGCTTCGGGGCGCCCGTCCTGGCGCAGGAAGTCGCGCCGGGTGCTAACGTCGATAGCCTGCTGAGCTACGCCAAGTCACGCAACCCGGAATTTGCCGCGATGCAGGCGGAAGCGGATGCTTCGGCGGAACGTGTGGTGCCGGCCGGCGCCTTGCCCGACCCCAAGTTCCGCACCGAGTTGCGCGACATCACCCGTTTTGGCGAGCAAAACGCAACGCTCTCGCCAAGCCGTGTCGGGAGCACCCGCTACCTCCTGATGCAGGACATCCCTTGGTATGGCAAGCGCGATCTCAAGCGCGAGATTGCCGAACTGGAAGCGGACGGTGCCAAAGGGCGTGCGTTGGGGGCTTGGGCCGATATTGCCGGGCGCATCAAGGTCAATTTTTCCCAACTTTATTACCTGCGGCAAAACGAGCGTCTGACTCGGGAAATCCTCGATTTGATGATGCGCCTGGAGAAGGTTGCCCAGGTTCGCTACGCCGGCGGGCTGGCCGCTCAGCAGGACGTCATTCGCGCTCAGGTCGAACAGACCAATATGCGCAACGAATTGATCGGTCTGGAATCCGAACAACAATATTTGCGGGCTCGCTTGAACGCCTTGCTGTCCCGCCCGACTACCGCCCAACTGGCCGAACCGAGCCAGTTACGCAAACTGCCGGCACCGGCCATGCTCGATTTCGCTGGGCTTGAAGAGCGGGTTCGCGCCAAGAACCCACAGCTTTTTGCCGATGAATCGAAAATCAAGGCAGCCGAAAAAACACGCGACCTGACCTTCAAGAACCGCTACCCCGATTTCACGCTGGGTGTATCGCCCATCCAGTATCAAAACACCATCAGGGAATGGGAATTGATGGTCGAACTGAATATCCCGCTGCAACAGGCGTCGCGTCGCTCCCAGGAGCGCGAATCGGAGTCGATGCTGAATGCCGCCCGCGCCCGCAAGGAAGCTACCGCCAATCAGGTGACCGCCGAACTGGCGGAAAGCCTGGCCGGCCTGGAGGCGGCTCGCCGCACAGAGAGCCTGCTGGCTGGCAGCCTGATTCCGCAATCGGAACTGACCTTCCAGGCGGCGCTGGCCGGCTATGAGACCGGCAAGGTGGACTTCGCCACCTTGCTCGACGCCCAGCGGCAAATCCGTCAGGCCAAACAAAATCAATTCAAGGCTCAGGTCGACGCCCAGGTGCGACTGGCCGAAATCGAACGACTGCTAGGGGAAGAACTATGAACAAGAGTGCTGGACTGAGCCTCGGGGTATTGGCGGTTGCCATCGCGGCGGGTGGCGGATACTGGCTGGGCGGCAGCAAGAACGCAACGCACCAGGCTTCCGGCGCGCCCGCTGCCGTGGCCGCCAGCGAACCGGCCAAAAAAGAACGCAAGCTGCTCTACTACCGCAATCCGATGGGCTTGCCCGATACCTCGCCGGTACCCAAGAAAGACCCGATGGGGATGGACTATATCGCGGTCTACGAAGGCGAACAGGACGACGAACCGGCAGCGGCCAACCAGATCAAGATCAGTGTCGAGAAAGTGCAGAAACTTGGGGTGCGCACCGAAGCCGCGCA
>CAMKYP010000284.1 GCA_946477505.1 uncultured Dechloromonas sp.
GGCTGTATACAGGGAAGCTTCCCGAATATTTGCTCTCATCAAAACCAGCCGGACGCCTTTCTCCGAATGCACGGTGATATTGCGAAATGTTGGTAAATTGGAACTTGACCTGAGTCTCTTCTATGCCGATGTCGTCAGTCGCATGGACGGCCGGCGCCCACGAGCCCAACAGAAAACCGGGCAGACTGAAAAGCGCAAGCGCACGCTTTGAAATGAATTTAAAACGCATACCTTCCCCTTGGCCCCGGTCAATTTTGCCGATAGCCGTCGCTGAGCAAGCGAACTCAGCTTTGTTTTTCGTATGGGAAGCAGACTGAGCAACCGGAACCGGTTGTCGAAATGCCACTACCCGCCAATTGGCAAGGTAGTAGAAGGGGGAATGCCCTTGTTGTTACCTAGCCAGAGTGGTTCTAATCCAAGATCGACTACTGGAGCTGTCCACGAATGGCCCCCTTGTTATGAGATGGGCGCATTTTAACATCGTCGAAATTGCCTAGCAATATCCCCTCGGGGGGGATAGGATATAAAGTCAACTAGATCGGCGTGCGGCACTCGTGGCATTGATAAGCACAACGCTTACGTTGCAGGCAAGCGTCGATAAATGGGCCGACCTCTTGGCGAAAGGTGCTTGGAATTTCCTCAATCCGATTCAGGTAGGCGATTTCCTCTTTTTTGGCACTATCGTGATCCCCTCTTTCGAGAAGCACTATGGCACGGGTTTTATGAGCCGCGGCCAATGCAGCCAATTTGTAGGCTTTTCCCAGTTTCATGGCTTTTCCTCTGCGGGTTACGGATGATTTTGGATAAATGAGATATATCCCATCAAGCTAGGCGTGGCTTGAGACCCTTGATGCTTCCAAAGGAAACAACGCCAAGCAGATGGTCATCCTCATTGACCACAGGAATCGCCCGGAACGTATAGCGCTCGAACATCTCGATGGCATCTCTCAGTGTTTCATCGGGTTCCAGGCTGATGATGTTGTCTGTCATGATTTCAGCCAGTCTCTGATCATCGCCGGCCATGATTAGCTCGCGAATATCGATGACCCCGAGAAGCACATCCTTCTCGCTGACAACATAGACATACATGACGACTTCTTTTTCTTGCGCCAAATGTCTGAAGTTCTCGATGACGTCTTTCGCCAACGCAATTGGAGGCTGCCGGATAATGTCGTGCGACGCGTACAACAGGATATTTTCGTCATGCTGATCAATGATTCGCCTGACCTTTGGCGCATCGTTTTGATCGATAAGCTTTAACAGGTCATCTACCTCTGCCTTGGGCAAGACAGCGAGAATATCTGCGGCTTGGGCAGGACTCATTTCATTGATCAATTGCGCCGCACGTTCCCGTTGAATGGCACTGATCAACTCTCGCTGGACGCGCGGTTCAACCTCTTCCAGGGTATCGGACGCTTGCTCATGTTCCAGTTGGTTAAAAACTGCGAGACGCTGGTCACCATCGAGTTCTTCGAGGATATCCGCGAGATCGACGGGATGAATATCACGGACGTTTTCCTTAAGAACATTGAGCTTCACATGCCCAGAGAACATGCCGATTTTTTCTGGTAGCGGCTGCACATACATCCAGGAAACCGTCGCATTTTCCTCGTTGTGCTGGGCAAAGAACTTGGCGATCTTTTTCAGACCCATTCGGCGCAGCAGCCGGTTGCGACTGAAATCCACTTCGCTGGCGTAGAGCTTGCCATGCTGTAGCGCCAGTTTCACGTCATAGACCACCTCGACTTCATGTTCATCCATGTCGAGGATTTTCTTGTCGAGAATGTGCCCTTTGAGCAGAATAGCCTGCTCCGGAACCGGCTTTTCGAAGTCGGTAATTTGGTCGATGTCGGCAACGATTTCGGTGTTGGAGATCAGCGAAATCTTGCTCCAAGGCAAAAGTAGCGACGGATAGCCAAAGGAGCGGCTAACCACCAGATGCGTGACTTCAGGTAACTTGCCGGTTTCGACAATCACAAAATCCTGCAAGCGACCAACGCGCTCCGATTTCAGATAGACCTTGCGGCCGATGATTTCGCTCAGGAAGAATTCGTTTTCAAGGACGGTGACCATGGCTGTCTCCCCTTATTGCAACAGCAGAATGAACTTGTAAACCATCAGGCTTACCAGGAATAGCAAGTAAATGCGCAGCGCCACCAACGAAATCTTCACGCCTTTCGACATCTCGATATGGGGTTGGCTGTAGCGCAGGTTGATAGCCTTGATCTTCAGCGCAAGGTTCTTGAATGTGTTGGCCATGCCTTGATCCTCCGGTTACGCGAACAGCGTCGGGAACATGACGCTGACACCATAGAGCGTGGACAGAATCACGATTGAAACGACGATGAACCCGCCGATCAGATTTTGCGAAAGGGTGTTGCAGTAGATACCCATGTGCTTCTTGTCGTTGAGCAAGAGGATCAGGAAAACCAGTGCGGCCGGCAGCAGCGTGACGGCAATCACCTGAACAAACAGCGTGATCAGCACGAGCGGCGCATTTGGGATGAGAACGATGAGGCCCGCAGTGATCAGCGTGAAGAAGTAACTGGCATAGAACCAGGGCGCTTCTTTGATCTTTTGGTTGAGTGAGTGCGCCCAGCCGAAAATCTCGCCGAAAGCCCATGAACTGGCCAAGGAGATGCAGATCGCGCCGAGCAGGCCGGCATCGAACAGGCCAATGGCCATGAAAGTGCCAACATAGTGGTTGGACTGCATCAGGTGTTCGGCCGCTTGCGATGCGCTGTCAATTTCGACGCCCTTGAGCACCGTGCCGGTGACAATGACGATGAAGATGGCAACGACGATGGTCAGCGTCGAGCCGAGCAGCGTGTCGAACTTCCCCCAGGGAATATCCTTCTCCTGAAGGCCTTTATCAACCACCGAACTTTGCTGAAAGAAAAGCATCCACGGGGCAATGGTCGTACCGATGTTGGCCATCAGGAAGAAGAAAAGCTGACCGTTGAAACCACCGGGAAAATTGGGGATTAGGCCATCGCCGATGATCTGTGACACTGAAGGATGCACCATGAATGCGCCGGGAATGTAGATCAGGTTCAAGGCGCAGAACAACATCGCAATCTTTTCCCAGGTCCAGTAACGGCCATGGATCACAATCATCGCCATCAGCGCAATGACGCCGACCACGGTCAGCCAGGGCGGAACGCCGAAAATCTGCAATGCGGCAGTCATGCCGATAAACTCTGTGACCAGCGTCAGCCAATCGACGATCATCAGATCGATCAGCGAGAACCAGCCCCAGAAGGCGCCGAAGCCGTCGAAAATAGCCTCGGCATGCCCCCGCTTGGTGACGGCACCGAGGCGTACGGTCATTTCCTGAACGTAATAGGCGACCGGAATCAATATGAGCAGAAACCAGATCAGGTTGTAGCCGTATTTGGCACCGGTGGCCGCGTAGGTGGTGATGCCGCCGGCGTCATTGTCAGCAATCATCACCACCAGGCCGGGGCCGGCGATGACCAAATAGAGTTGGACTGCCTTCCACGATTTGCGCAGGCGGTAATAAAGTTTGGAAAAGAAATTCATGGGCCGATCCCCTGATTTGTTCCGGCTGCTTCTGTCAGCTGTTTGCCAAGCCTGTCGCAACTTCAAGTTTGCGAAACTGTTGTGACAGTGCTGTTAATTGTCAGAAATACCCCGGTTGTGGTGATATTCAGGCCAGCCGCTCAACAACTGTCTGAGCTAGGTTAGCTTTAGTCGTGCTTACCGCTTTCAGCGCTTCGTCGTAAGCCCCCTGTTCCGCGACGTGATCGACAAATCGGCGAATTGCGACGGAAACGGGAAGGAATGAAACTTGCCAATCAGCCTCAAATGCCGGGCGGGGGATGGTTTCGCTGCGCAATGGGCCATGCCGGAGCCTGACCACACGGATGTACTTCTGACCGTAGCTGACAGTTAGCGCGATCTCGTTGGTGCGACAGATGTAGAACAGTGCGGGAGCGACGTCTGCGACATGGCGCGGATTGCTCCACACCAACGCAAGGCTGGCACCAGGCTGATCGTCGCCTTCAACGATCAGGCTCTCGGCCGAGAGCTCGCCAGACGTGATTTCTGAGCGTTGTTCAACCTTGGCCGGGTTGTTCCAGATTGCTACGAGACGGCCTTCGGCGTTTTTGTTCCAGTTTGCGAAAATCATGATGCACCTCCACAAGGCAATGACAGATTGCTTGTTGTGGTAATTCTGATGCCCGTGCCAGCAGCCAAATAGCCGACGACGACAGGCACCAAATCACCCTTGGGTGGCGGCGCGCAACGAACCCGGCGAAAAAGGCCGGGAACGATGGTGATACTGCTTTAGGGGGAAGCGCGCTGCCTCGTCTTTGACGAGACAGCGGCAGGGAATAACCTGGACGTGCTCGTCGAATCAGTAAGTTGGTCGACTACTGCAACAGTCCATGGTTGACTCCGGAAATAAGATGGGCAGACTTTAGCACACAGAAAATCACTTGGCAACATCCTGCCCAGGGGGATAGGATGTGCACACTATGAAAAAACATACAGCACACTCTGACGTACTGAAACGCCTAAAAAGAGCCCACGGCCACCTCAAAAGCATCATTACCATGCTGGAGGATGAGCGCGGTTGCCTGGAAATTGCCCAGCAATTGCAGGCAGTCGAGAAGGCAATCACCAATGCCAAGAAGATACTGGTGCATGAACACATCGACCACTGTCTTGAAGGCACGGTGAAAGAAGGCACTCTTTCTGCAGACGACGCCATTCGCGAGTTCAAGGAAATCACCAAATATCTGTAGTCAATGCAAGGCGCCGAATATTTGATTTAGGCGAGCAAGCGGACGAAACTACTGCAACCTCCTCGGATTCTTGGTTCAACGCTCCTTGAGCACGTAATTTGGTATTTCTCTCCTGCTCATTTCGAGCAGAATAGAAGGCAATGATAGCCATCCAAGCAAATGAAATATCTCAAGCGGCTACTACTCAATTGCTCGCCTTGGCAATGAATTACCAAGTGCTTTCTTGGCAATCTCGAAAAGCACCAGCATTGCGGCACCAATGCCCAGCGCCACCATGCCGTGAGAAAGTGTTGGCGCCTGAAAAGCGAATGCTGCGGCGATCGCTGGAATGCTAACGATGAGCAAAAGCCCCAGCAGAGTGCCACCAATCACCCACGGCACTACGGGCGTCAGCCCGGTAAACATCTGGCGCCAGTCTGACTCCGGAGATCGACTCGGAAGTATCAGCGCCGCATTCGCAACAACTAGAACGATGAACGCCAAAGCACGGGCCCCATCCGTTGCAAGTCCATTCGACAAGGACCAGAAATAGATAGCGGCGGCGGCTAGCGTGACCAGCCCCCCTTGCACCAGGCTAAGCACAAGTTGCCGCGTTGAAACCAAATGTTCGTTGACTGACCGGGGCGGCAGTTCCATCAGTTCTGTGGCACCGGGTTCCGCCTCAAAGACGATTGAGCATGCCGGATCGATAACCAGTTCAAGGAAAGCGATGTGAATGGGGATGTAAGCCGGAACCCCAGATTTTTCCGTCACCCCAGTTCCAGTCCGGCC
>CAMKYP010000285.1 GCA_946477505.1 uncultured Dechloromonas sp.
AACGCCAGCCTGCGTTCGACCCTGCGTACCGCGATCAAGCGCGTGCGTCAAGCGATCGAAGCTGGTGACAAAGCCGCCGCACAGGGCGTCTTCCAGCAGTCGGTCGCAGTGCTCGACCGCATTGCCGACAAGAAGATTGTTCACAAGAACAAGGCTTCCCGTACCAAGAGCCGTCTGTCTGCTCAGATCAAGGCACTTGCTGCTGCCTGATTCCTGCGGATCGACCCAATAAAAATGGCGCCTCCGGGCGCCTTTTTTATTTCGGTGTCTATTGTTCTCGGCTGTGGTTGGCTTGGTTATTTCTTGCCATCGATTGAGCAGACGCCGTCGACGATCTGCAGGTCGTTGTCTTGCGCGAAGTTGAGCATGAAGCGGTAGGCCATCGGTTCGAGTTCGCCGAGGCGGCCATCGACGAAGACGGCTTTTTCGCCATTGTAGTCACCGGGGCCGACGTAGGGGGAGTATTTCATCTTGCGTTCGGCGCCGAAGGCGGACATGACGCCACATAGGCGCTCGGCCCAGTCACTGGGGCGGAATTTTCGTCCTTCCTTGGTCAGGCCAACAATGATGAATGTGGTCGATTCTGGATTTGTCATTGTTTTACTCTGCGTTTGCGGGCGATACGACCTTGCGTGGGCGCATTCTAGCAGAAGCGCTTAACCTTTCCATAATTACGGCGGCGATCTGGCTTTACTCATCGGGCCTTGGCGGCCGGTGCTGTTCTATACACGGCCTGGTTTTTCTCATAAAATTCAGCTTTCTGCTGCCCGGGAGGCTTGTTCCGCTTGTGGTGGTGGTCGTTTCGGCGGCATTTGCCGCCGTTTTCGTTTTCTGAGGTTGCCTCATGTCGCATGTCATGAATACCTATGCCCGTTTGCCGGTGACTTTCAGTCATGGTCAAGGGTGCCGGATTACCGATACCGAAGGCAGGGAGTATCTGGATGCCTTGTCCGGCATCGCGGTCTCGACGCTGGGCCACGCCCACCCGAAGCTGGTTGCTGCCATTTCGGCCCAGGCAGGGCGCATGTTGCATACCTCCAATCTGTACCGTATTCGCGAGCAGGAACAGCTTGCCGACAGGCTGTGCGCGCTGTCCGGCATGAGCGAAGTGTTCTTCAGCAACTCGGGCGCCGAAGCCAACGAAGCGGCAATCAAGCTGGCCCGTTTTTACGGGCATACGAAGCAGATCGAGCTGCCGACGATCATCGTGATGGAGAAGGCCTTTCACGGTCGGACGATGGCAACCCTTTCGGCCACCGGCAATCGCAAGGCGCAGGCTGGTTTCGAGCCGCTGGTGAGCGGCTTCGTTCGGGTTCCCTATGGCGACCTTGAGGCCATCCGCAATGTTGCTGAGCACCACCATAATGTGGTCGCCGTGATGCTCGAGGTCATTCAAGGAGAGGGGGGTATCCATCTGGTCGATCCTGCCTTCTACCAGGGTGTTCGGGCGCTGTGCGATGCCCGTGGCTTGCTGATGATCTGCGACGAGGTTCAATGTGGCATGGGGCGTACCGGCAGCTGGTTCGGCTACCAGCAGGTCGGCATCAAGCCGGATATCGCCACCCTGGCCAAGGGGCTCGGTTCCGGCGTGCCGATCGGCGCCTGCATGGCCGGCGGCAAGGCGGCCGGCCTGTTCGGGCCGGGTAACCACGGTTCGACCTTTGGCGGCAATCCGCTGGTGTCCACCGCGGCGTTGACCACCATCGAGGTTATCGAGCAGGAAGGCTTGCTGGCCAACGCTGCCCGTATTGGCGACCTGATTCGCCAGCTGTTTGCCGAAGCACTGGCGGGAACCCATGGCGTGGTCGATATTCGCGGCCATGGCCTGATGATCGGTATCGAACTGGATCGCCCGTGCGGCGAACTGGTCGCTCGCGGCCTGGCCGCCGGCTTGCTGATCAATGTGACGGCGGATAGCGTCGTCCGCTTCCTGCCGCCGCTGATCTTCAGCGAGGCTGATGCATGTGAGCTGGTGGCGCGTACCGCACCGCTGATCAAGGAATTTCTGGCTGCTTAATCATGGCAATCAAACACTTTCTGCAATTCAAGGATTTCTCCCGTAGCGAACTCGAGTACGTTTTTGAGCGCACAGCGTGGATCAAGAACCAGTTCAAGTCCTACCAGAAGTATTGGCCGCTTGAGGATCGTACGCTGGTCATGATCTTCGAGAAGGCCAGCACGCGGACGCGCCTCTCCTTCGAGGCCGGCATGCATCAGCTTGGCGGTGCGGCGATCTACCTGAATACCCGCGACTCCCAACTCGGGCGCGGCGAGCCGGTCGAGGACGCGGCGCAGGTGATCTCGCGGATGAGCGACATCGTGATGATTCGTACCTTCGAACAGGAGATCATTGAGCGCTTTGCCGCCAATTCCCGTGTGCCGGTGATCAACGGCCTGACCAACGAATACCATCCGTGTCAGATACTGGCCGATATCTATACCTACATCGAGCATCGCGGCTGCATCCAGGGCAAGACCGTGGCCTGGGTTGGTGACGCCAACAACATGTGCAACACCTGGCTTCAGGCGGCGCAAGTACTCGATTTCAAGGTGCATGTGTCGACGCCGCCGGGTTATGAGCTGAATCCTGCTCTGATTGAGGGAGTGGACAAGGCGCACTACGAGATCTTTGCCGATCCGATGGACGCTTGTCGCGGGGCCGATCTGGTCAATACCGATGTATGGACCTCGATGGGTTTCGAGGCGGAAAACGAGGTTCGTCTCAAGGCCTTCGCCGACTGGTGCGTCGACGGCGACATGATGCGTGTGGCCGATCCGCAGGCTCTGTTCATGCACTGCCTGCCGGCGCATCGCGGCGAGGAAGTGACTGCCGAGGTGATCGACGGTCCGCAGTCGGTGGTCTGGGACGAAGCGGAAAACCGTTTGCACGTGCAGAAGGCGCTGATGGAATATTTGCTGCTCGGCCGTATTCAGGCCTGAGCGGTTGGATTGAATCAAAATCGAAACAAGGGAACGCAAATGAGCGACATCAAGAAGGTTGTGCTGGCCTATTCGGGCGGTCTGGATACCTCGGTCATCCTCAAGTGGCTGCAGGATGTTTACAGGTGTGAAGTCGTCACCTTCACGGCCGACCTCGGCCAGGGTGAGGAGCTTGAGCCGGCGCGTGCCAAGGCGCTGAAGGCCGGTATCAAGCCGAAGAACATCTACATCGACGATGTGCGCGAGGAATTCGTCCGCGACTTCGTCTTCCCGATGTTCCGGGCGAACACCGTTTACGAAGGCGAATACCTGCTCGGTACTTCCATTGCTCGTCCTTTGATTGCCAAGCGCCTGGTCGAGATCGTCAACGAAACCGGCGCCGATGCCATCTGCCACGGTGCGACCGGCAAGGGCAACGATCAGGTGCGTTTCGAGCTTGGCGCCTATGCGCTGAAGCCGGGCATCAAGGTCATCGCCCCGTGGCGCGAGTGGGATCTGATGTCCCGCGAAAAGTTGATGGCCTATGCTGAAAAGCACGGCATCGAAATCGACATGAAACACAAGAAGGGCGGTTCCCCGTACTCGATGGACGCCAACCTGCTGCACATCTCCTACGAAGGCCGCCATCTGGAAGATCCGGCTGCCGAAGCTGAGGAATCGATGTGGCGGTGGACCGTGTCGCCGGAAAAGGCACCGAACAAGGCCGAGTACCTCGACCTCGAATTCGCCAAGGGCGATGTTGTCGCCGTCAACGGCAAGAAGCTGAAGGCCCACGAAGTGCTGGCCCTGCTCAACGAGTTGGGCGGCAAGCATGGCGTCGGTCGTCTCGATCTGGTCGAAAACCGCTACGTCGGCATGAAGTCGCGCGGCTGCTACGAAACCCCGGGCGGCACCATCCTGTTGCGCGCCCACCGCGCCATCGAGTCGATCACGCTCGACCGTGAAGTCGCCCACCTCAAGGACGACCTGATGCCGCGCTACGCCAGCCTGGTGTACAACGGCTACTGGTGGAGCCCGGAGCGCAAGGCGCTGCAAGTGCTGATCGACCATACCCAACAAACGGTCAACGGTACCGTCCGTCTGAAGCTGTACAAGGGCAACGTCATCGTCGTCGGCCGCGATTCGAAGACCGATTCGCTGTTCGATTCGACTATCGCTACTTTCGAGGATGACGCTGGTGCCTACGACCAGCGCGATGCCGGCGGCTTCATCAAGCTGAACGCCCTGCGCATGCGCATCGCGGCCAACCTGTCGGCGAAGAAGGCCGGTAAGCCGGCTGCGGCCAAGAAGGCTGCGCCGAAGAAGGAAACCGCCGCCAAGCCGGCAACCAAAGCAGCCGCCAAGGTTGCTGCGAAGCCGGCTGCCAAGACAACGCCGAAGGCGGTCGTCAAGCCGGTTGCCGCCAAGGCCGTGGTCAAGAAGGCCGTTGCCGCACCGGTGACCAAGAAGGCGACCGCGCCGGCCAAGGCTGTCGCCAAGAAACCGGCGGCGAAGAAGAAGGGTTAAGCGATGGACGGCACCGTATTCGGGTTCAACGAAGAACAGATCGCGGATTTCTTCTCGACCTGGGGCGTCGGCGCCTTCATCCTTTTCATGCTGTTCATCATCGGTGAGATTGCCTGGAAGTCGAAGGCCGGCAAGACGGGTACTTTCGTGCTCTTCTTCGTGCTGGCTTTCGGCATGGTCGGTTTTATCGCCAAGAGTGTCATTCAAAAAATCTGGGGTATTTAAATGTCGCAATACGACAACGTTTCGGTGGTCAAGAAGGCCAATGTGTATTTCGATGGCAAGTGCGTCAGCCACACCGTGGTCCTCGCCGACGGCACCAAGAAGACGGTTGGCGTGATCCTGCCGTCCAGCCTGACCTTCAATACCGGTGCGCCGGAAATCATGGAAGGCGTGGGCGGTTCCTGCCGTGTCAAGCTCAAGGGCGAAAACGAGTGGAAGACCTACGGCGACGGCCAATCCTTCAACGTGCCGGGCAACTCGAGCTTCGAGATCGCCTGCGACGAGCCGTACCACTACGTTTGCCACTTCGGCTAAGCAGCCAGTGCGCCAACCAGCCCGGCCGTCGTGCCGGGTTTTTTGATTAGAGGAGATTCCATGCCCAGTTTTGACTTCACTTCCGAAGCCGACATGGTGGCGTTGAAGAACGCCATCGATGTCGCAGTTCGCCAGATCGACAACCGCTACGACTTCAAGGGCACCTCGGCCAAGGTCGAGTTCAACGAGAAGGACAAGGTCATCACCTTGCACGGTGATTCGGACTTCCAGCTCGACCAGATCAAGGACATTCTGTTTCCTGCCATGGAGAAGAAGGAGGTCGAGAGCACCAAGCGCCTCGATCACCAGCCGGTACAGAAAGTTTCCGGCAACAAGGTCAAGCAGGAATTGAAAATCAAGATGGGCATCGAGACCGAGCTGGCCAAGAAACTGGTCAAGATGATCAAGGATGCCAAGCTCAAGGTGCAGGCCTCGATCCAGGGCGACGCGGTGCGCGTTCAGGGTGCCAAGCGCGACGACTTGCAGGATTGCATCGCCTTGATTCGCAAGGAGGTGACCGACTTCCCGATCAAGGCGGGCAATTTCCGCGA